>NZ_NPJE01000006.1:0-1521 GCF_002251205.1 Prevotella sp. P3-92
TGACTTAATACAGATTTACTTTACACCGTTTTAACAATTAAAAAACAGTGTAAATGATGAAAAAGGAACGTAGAGCAGCTCGTCATTTTGACGATCAATTCCGTTTGAGTGTATTAAAGGATTATTATGAGAGCGGTGCATCATATTACCAAATTGCCCGTAAATATGGTGTCGGCTGTAGCAACATCATCACTTGGGAGAGGAAATACATGAATAAATGTGTATCTTTGCCATCAGATATTCAAGAACTAGAAAAACAGGTATTTATGGCAAAGAAAGCAAGAGATTCAAGACCTCAACAAGTTATGAGTGAGGCAGAAAGATTAAGAGATGAAAATGCACGTCTGCGTAAGGCTCTTGAGTATTCGGAACTTCGCAACGAGGCATTGAATGAAGTGCTGAAAATCGGCAGGGAACAATACGGCATAGACCTGCTAAAAAAAGTTGGCGCCAAGCAGTAGACAACCTTCGGCTCAGACATGCTGATACTGGTATCGGCTGTCTGAGTGGACTGTTTGGCAAGACTCGCGAAGGATATTATTCCGTCAGCAAAGCTAAGCGTAACCAGTTAGAACTGACAGAAAAGAAAATTGTTAATCATGCACGCCAACTACGTAGCGAGGCTCCTGGAATAGGAGCTTACAAGATGTTTGTAATACTCAAAGACATCTTTCTTGATGTTATGCCTGGCCGTGATAAATTCTATAAAATTATCAATAAAAACGGGCTTATGCTCAAACCAGAACGTAGGCGTCACACAACAAACTCTAATCATAACTATCGTAAATACAAGAACTTAATAAAAGGACTTGTAATTAGTCGTCCCAATCAACTTTGGGTCGCTGACATTACGTATATTGAAACTGATGATGGTGTAGCTTATCTGCACCTCGTCACCGATGCGTGGACACACGAAATCATAGGCTGGATGCTGTCCGATTCTCTAATGGCCTCAAATACTATAGCAGCTCTTAAGATGGGTATAGAACATAATAAAGGTCTAGACCTGAGCGGGCTGATACACCACTCAGACCGCGGCTCGCAATATTGTAGTAATGCCTATGTGGACATGCTGAAGTCCGTCAATGCGTCAATATCCATGACGGAGGATTACAAACCTACGGACAATGCCATTGCGGAACGCGTCAACGGCATCATAAAGCAGGAATGGCTATACCGTATGAAGAGACCCAAAAATCTAGATGATGCTTGTAGTATCATACGGGACATTGTCGATTTCTATAACAACAAGCGCCCGCATATGAGCAACGGAATGATGACCCCAGCGCAAAAGCGTGAAAGCTATACAAAGGTGGCATAGTAGAGATGGACAGTAACATTATTGAGCATATTTTTTGCAGATAAAGGTTTTATATGTAACTTTGCATGCGGAAACGCTATGTAAAGCGTTTTAGTAACACTTTTCCTGCATTGTAAAGTGATTCAGTAAAGGAATAAAATGAGAGTGAAGTAATTTAGTAAAATAACAAGAAAAGTGTAAAGTAGAATCAGTTAAAGTCA
>NZ_NPJE01000060.1:0-36065 GCF_002251205.1 Prevotella sp. P3-92
CTTTGTCCTCGGTGATCATAGCGATTATTGTTTGTAAACTTTTGATTTTTTAGCACCTTAAAGTTACAACAATTTTCGCTAATCACCAAATTTTTAGACACTTATATTTCGTCGAACTCACGTTATTTAGAATTATGCCGAGCATACCTATAAAAATCCGCAACACCTAAATTAGGCATTGCGGATTAGTATTTATATCGTTGGGAACTTCGTTAATAATTTCAGGGGACCATTGATATTGGTGAGTTTTCACTCAGCTTTCTTGTCTGGAAGAATCAAATTCAACACTACACCAACAACAGCTGAGAGGCCAATGCCAGAAATGGTAAATGAACCTGACGAGAGCACTGCCCCACCCAATCCCATGGTCAACATGACAGACATGATGATGACATTGCGCGTTTTGTTTAAATCAACCTTATTATGCATCAGATTCTGAACACCAACACTTGCAATCGTTCCAAACAGAAGAAGCATGATGCCGCCCAAAACAGCCTGAGGAATACTCTGAAGCAATGCACTAAGTTTGCCTACAATAGAAAAGCAGATGGCTGTGGCTGCTGCAATCCGGATAACAACCGGACTGGTGACTTTTGTGATAGACATTGCACCAGTCACTTCAGAATAGGTTGTTTCGGGAGGACCACCAAGTACGGCAGATGCCAAACAGGCAACTCCGTCTCCCAGCATTGTCCGATGAAGGCCTGGCTCCTTGACAAAATCCTTGTCAGCAACCGCACTTACAACGTAAACATCTCCAATGTGCTCAAGAACCGGAGCTATTGCCACTGGCAACATATAGATGAAAGGTCCCCAAGAGAAATGACTCAACGTGTCAAACGACACAGGGCAGGATATCCAAGGCGCAGCGATTACTCCAGAGAAATCGACCTCACCCATTGCAATGGCCAACACATAACCAACTACCACACCTGTTATAATAGGAACAAGTTTCATAAGTCCACGGCAAAAGGTCAAAACGAGAATAGCTGTGATAAGCGCAGCAAAAGCCAAGATCCAATTGGTCTTTGCCATATTCACAGCACTTCCTGATAACGACAGACCTATCAGAATAATAGCAGGCCCAATGACAATAGGAGGAAAGATACGGTCAAGAAGACGTTTTCCTTGCCACTTGACAAGAGCACTCATCACAAAATAGACTAATGATACACTGGTTAGTCCCGCTATTGTCCCTGGAAGCCCCCACTGTTTGGAAGCAGCGATAATTGGGGCAATAAAAGCAAATGAACTTCCCAGAAAAATCGGGACTTTCCCTTTGGTAAGAAAATGAAAGAGAAATGTTCCCAGACCTGCGGTAAATAAAGCCGTTGCAGGATCAATGCCAATCAGTAGTGGCACAAGAACAGTTGCACCGAAAGCCACAAAGAGAAATTGTACGCCTACGATGGTTTTCTTAACTGTCGATAGTTGTTCTGTTTCCATAATAGTTATTATTAGTATTGAATGATTTAATCAAGATTGTAGTAATTGGTTTTAAGGTATGATACATTTCAAAAAAAATTGCTTGTCTCACGACAAGCAATTTTCAATTAACCTTAATAATCTAATACCATGAAAAACACGTTGCAAATATAGACGTTTTTTTTTATACCCGCAAGAGTTTTCGTATATTTCTTCAAGTTTTTAACTTTTATTAAACCTTTTACCATTCCACTTCAACATCACAGCTATTTCTTTTTCATTTTTTTGTCCTTCCATAGCAACAGGATTAAGAGCCTGAGAATATATTATCTGCAAATCGGAATTATCTGGAGAAACAAATGAGGCCACATACATCTGTTGAGGAAGAGTGATCAACTGGCTGGATGGAATCGGTTCCCAACTGGCCTTATAAAATGTTACATTACTTTCTGGAGCATCTTTTCCATAAGTAGCTACCAAACAGATGATACTGTCTCCATCTGCCAACAGCAAGCGGACATCATACCGCAAGGTTTCACTTATTTGCAAAGAGAACGCTTTATCGTTAAGCATCAGCAATTCGCTATGTCCATCCAACAGATTATCTACACGAGCTTTCATTTTCGATTCTATGAAATCCACCATGTCAAGTCTGTTGTTTTCTGTCAATTCAGGTGTTAACGATTTCGGCATGCTGAGAAATACATCTTTCATCGTATTTTGTGCCTCAGCTGCGAAAGTCGTCAATATCAATATTCCAAGGATTATTATCTTTCTCATGTTCGGTTCATTTTTATCCCTGTCTTATCCACGTCCGGGACGAAGATCTTTTACACGCACTGCCTTACCTTCACTCTGCGGAAGAGACCCCTTCTTTACCAAACGTACACGAGGCGTAAGAAGTATTTCGTCTTTCAATGCACGCTGAATGTCTTTGGTCATTCTCTGAAGTTCGGGATAGACGTCTGTATTCAATCCATCGAGTTCCACATCAACAGTCATTACATCATTATCGCCTTCTGAATCAAGCGTAATAAGATAATTGCTTCCCAAACCGGGATATTTGACAAGTATCTTTTCCACTTGCATGGGGAACACATTAACTCCCTTAATGATGAACATGTCATCTGTACGACCTTTGATACGGTCAATGCGTCTATGAGTGCGTCCGCACGGGCAATCGCCAGGCAGAATACGAGTCAAATCATGAGTGCGATAACGCAAAATGGGCATCATAGTACGGTCGAGAGTGGTAAGAACCATTTCTCCGATTTCTCCATCAGGAACGGGTTCTAAAGTATCGGGATCTATGATTTCCAAGATGTAGTTATCTTCCCAGAGGTGCATACCGTTTTGTTCCTGACACTCAAAAGCTACACCAGGACCATTCATCTCGGTCATTCCAAAAGAATTATAGGCTTTCACCCCCAACAATCGCTCGATGCGACGTCGTTGCTCATCTGTATGTGGCTCTGCCCCTATAAACAGAGTATGCAACTTTGTGCTTCGTGGATCTATACCTTCTTCATGAAAAACTTCCGCAAGACGAATGGCATAAGACGGAATGGCATGAAGACAAGTAGTGCCAAAATCACGGATGAACATAATCTGACGCTTAGAGTTACCAGCAGCAGCAGGTACCGTAGTGGCTCCAAGTTTTTCTGCACCATACTGGAAACCTAATCCGCCAGTAAACATGCCGTAGCCACTGGAATTTTGGAAGACATCAGTATCTCTGCAACCAACCATATACATACTACGAGCAATCATATTTGCCCATGACTCTATATCATGGCGAGAATATGTCACAACTGTCGGATTTCCTGTTGTACCACTGGAAGAATGGATGCGGATTGCATCTTTCATATTGCCTCCAACAAGTCCGAAAGGATAGTTTTCGCGCAAGTCCTGTTTAGTGGTAAAAGGCAAGCGTCTTACATCATCAATGGTCTTGATAGTATCTGATGTAATACCTCGTTCGCCCAACACCCGTTTGTAAAAGGGGGATTGAAGGCATATATCAATAGTTCGACGGAGTTTTTCTACCTGAAGTGCTTCTAATTGCTGACGGGGCATGGTCTCAAGCTCCGGTTGCCAGTATTCTACGTTTTTCATTTTTGCTCTGTATTTATGTTTTATAGTTTTAATGTTTTATCATAATCAAATGGAAGATCGCGACCTATACTTGTTACTATAAGACCAGCTCCATTTTTATCTATTATCTCTCTGATGATATGAGCCATTTCATAGGAATTCGTGTCATCAAGGTGAGAAATGGGTTCGTCAGCTACGAGAAAATCAAAAGGCTGTACAAGAGAGCGCAGCAAGGCTACCCTTTGCTGTTGACCTTGTGAAAGTTGACCTGCCTTCACATCAAGTTTGTCAGAAAGTCCAAGCCGCGAAAACCAGTCTTTGACTTCAACCGCCGACGCTGAAGAAGTCAGGCGATTCTTTATCATTACGTTTTCATACGCAGTAAGTTCCGCGAAAAGGCGCATTTCCTGAAAGAGCATAGCGATATGACGTTGGCGAACTTCTACCCATTGCCTAATAGCATAAGATTTAATATCCGTCTTGTCGAAAAGAATCTGTCCTGTATAATCATTTCTATAACCCTGAAGATAACTACAGAACGTACTTTTACCACAGCCACTATCTGCTGCGACAAGGTATTTCTTGCCACGTTCAAAGGTTACCTGTGACTTCCACACTTCTGAATGCAAATCTGTAACCTCTGCAAACACCTGTGGAGTCACTTGATTAAAAGAAATGCTATGCATGTCTAATCTGTTTTATAAGGTTTACTCAACTGAGTCATCATTACAGCAGACAACCCTGCTGTTTCCGTACGCAGACGACTCTTTCCCAAATGTACGGATTTGTATCCCAGACTGATAGCCTGTCGCACCTCTTCTATAGAGAAATCACCTTCAGGACCAACAAGTATGGTAACAGGTGTGTCTGCAGGCAGATGTTTCAATTCGTCAAAAAGATAAGTACGTTCGACTTCTTCATAGCAATGAGCAATAAACTTGTCACCAGGTCGTTCTGCAGCGACAAACTGGCTGAAAGATTGCATTTCATCAAGATTCGTTTTCCATGCCTTTCGGCTCTGTTTCATGGCCGAAATCACGATTTTTTCCATTCGTGGAAGTTTGATTTGCCGACGTTCCGAAAAGCGACAATCCAAAAATGAAATATCATCGACTCCCACTTCCACAGCTTTTTCCAACAACCATTCCATACGGTCAAGCATCTTTGTCGGTGCAATAGCCAAATGAATACGTCCACTCCAAGGACGCTGTTGTGGTAATGTCTCAAGGATGCGGTATAAGCAATGATGATTGGACGCAACAGAGACCTCCGCCTTATAGAAAGTTCCCTCTCCATCCATTAACATCATCTCATCGCCTGGTTGCAAACGCAACACCCGAACAGCATGTTGTGCTTCTTCGGATGGTAAGGCGTCGCACTCACCAGCCTTTGGAACATAGAAATATCGAACTTCTTTCATTCTTTTACATTTCGAATTTACAGATTCTTAGGTTTGAACAGAATGGCGAAAAGGATTCCCACCACAAGTGCATAACCCGCAAATATCAACCAACAAGTGCGCCAATCACCCATCAGATAACCATCTGGAGTGAACGCACAATAATGATTGATGATCTTACCTGCCAATAACGTACCAATGGTGGCACCAAGGCCATTCGTCATCAGCATAAACAGTCCTTGTGCAGAGGCGCGCACCTTGATGTCGCACTTCTGATCGACAAAAAGTCCGCCAGACACATTGAAGAAATCGAAAGCCACACCATATACAATACACGACAACACAAACAGGATAACTCCAGGGAAAGCAGGATTTCCCAATCCAAAGAATCCAAAGCGTAAAACCCATGCAAACATGGCAATGAGCATGACAATCTTGATACCATAACGTTTAAGGACAAACGGTATCAACAGGATGCAAAGTGCTTCGGCCACCTGGGATATTGACACCAACAGCGTTGCGTTGTTGGCAGCAAACGTATTTATCATGGCAGGATCACCTTTGAATGATGTGATAAATGGAGTTGCATAACCATTGGTAACCTGCAAAGACATGCCCAACATGGCGGAGAAAATGAAGAAAAGTGCCATCTGCTTGCTCTTGAATAACCGGAAAGCGTCAAGTCCCCATGCTTCTGAAAGCGATTGTTTTTCCTTCTTCACTAATTTGCACTCTGGGAATGTGAAACAATACAAGAAAAGTACCAAACTCATCAGGCCAGAAACCAAGAACTGGAAATGAGTATATTGGAACTTATTGTTGTTGTCACCCAAGACAAAGAGCAAGGATCCATTATCCCATGCAGCACAGTTCACAAGCCACATCATAACAATGAAACCAACTGTTCCAAACACGCGAATGGGTGGGAAATCTTTTACCGTATCAAGGCCATTGTTCTTCAATATTGTAAATGCCACCGTATTGGACAATGCCAAGGTAGGCATATAGAAAGCAACACTAAAGGTATAAACAGCCATAAACAGGGATTCATCTGGCTGACCAGCGGTCTGTCCCATCCAGAACAAACCACACATCGAAACTCCTGCAAGAAGATGACACAAACCCAACAGACGTTGAGGCTGGATATATTTGTCAGCCACAATACCTATAAGTGTAGGCATAAAGATTGAGACAACACCTTGAATGGCATAGAACCATGAGATTTCTGCTCCCATACCCGCTTTACCAAGATAATTGCCCATAGATGTGAGGTATGCTCCCCAAACGGCAAACTCGATAAAGTTCATCAGTGCCAAACGTACTTTGATGTTCATATTGTTCTGTTTTATGTTATTGGTTTGTTATCATCCCAAAGGGTTGGTCTGCCCTGTGCGTCATTTCTTACTTCCAGACGTTTGGGCACCCATTCCGTGTATGGGTATTCTTTGTTTAACGGGAATACTTCGCGTATGATTCCGTTTTGTATCATTACGACCTGCCGTGTCAGCAGACAATGGTCTGGCATCTTTAATTCTAAGCATGCTATCCTTCTTGGTTTCATCTTTAATAGGTTCTACAGATAATGGTTTGTCGTTTTGTTCTTCTTTTCTCTGATGGAATCGAATCAGTTGCAAGTCGTTAATAAACATCATACGACGTACATTGCGATCTTGATGGTCTGAAGCAAGATAAACAAAGCCTGTCATTTCCTTCAATCGATAGTCACGATTGACAGGAACACGAATTTGTGAAAGTCCAGACATCGTGATATGATAAACGGTCTGTACGATACTGTCGCCTTCATATGTAGATAAGAGGCACACTACAGCATCACGAGAGCCCGCCTCGTAGATGTAATCGGAGTTAAACTGGAACATGAAACTGTCACCTTTATGATAACTGGAATCTGCTTTCAGGGAGAAGTCAAAACGATTGGCTGTGGGCAATGGCATTAACATCACTTCCGAAGGACCGCGCCAAACATTGGCAGTATCACCTGTTGTACCATAAGTAGAAAGTCCGAAAGAGCCACTTGTCACACCAAGGGCAGAAGCTTCGTTATTGAGACGTTCACTAACATTCTGGTATATTTTCTTCAGTCTCTCAGCATGAGAGTAATAGTACACCAATGAAGAGTCAAATTCAGCTTCGGTAACCTGATATTTACGTAAAACAGCTTGAAAATAGCCATTCTCATCATACGGTAGGCTGTTCTTTTGTCCTTCACGCCCCATAGCTTGAGCAACATGGTAATCATAAAGGATGTCTTCCATGTCGCTGGGTTGAATATAGTCAGTCGGTACTGTGGGTTTGCAGGAGAACGTAACTGACAGAAGCAGAATTATGACTATTATATGTTTCATATTCACGTTTTTTAGAGCGCATACCTCGTTGCGCCAATTTTCATTTGCTTCTTCTAAATTCAATCTCACCAATTTCTTTCCTATAGAAAAGCAACAACAGAACAGCACCTACTGAAATAGCCGCATCCGCAAAGTTAAAGACAGGGCTGAAGAAAACAAATGGATTTCCACCTACTCTTGGTATCCACTCAGGCCAGGTAGTAACGATAAGTGGGAAATAGAACATGTCAACCACCTTACCCATCAGAAACGGAGCATAGCCTGTTCCAAAGGGCACGAAGTATGAGACATAATAATTGGACGATGCGTTGAATATCAGACCATAGAACATCGAATCAAAAATATTTCCTGCCGCACCTGCCATTACCATGGACAAACAGGCAATATATCCCCAACGTGCATTCTTCTTAACCTGTCGAACAATATACCAGCCGAGTATGGCAACGGCAATGATACGAAAGATTGAAAGTATCAGTTTACTGCCAATCTCCATTCCATAAGCCATACCATTGTTTTCAATGAACACGATTTTAAACCACGAGAAGATTTCTATCTGCTCGTGGAGTGCCATATTCGTTTTGACCAATATCTTGATAATTTGGTCAATCAAGAGGATGGCGGTCACTATAAGTGCTGCCATCCATCCGCGTTTCATCTTAAAATTCGTTGCCATTTACCTATTTTTTGCCAGCCATTTTCGACTCAACACTTAAGGTGGCATGAGGAACGGCACGCAGGCGTTCTTTTGGTATGAGTTTTCCGGTAATCCGGTCTATACCATAAGTTTTGTTCTCAATACGAACCAATGCTGCCTTCAGTCCTTGAATGAACTTCTGCTGACGAGCTGCAAGCGAGATAATTTCTTCTTTCGACTGGGCAGCACTTCCTTCTTCAAGAGCCTTATATGTTGGTGATGTATCATCAACATCATTAGAGTCTTGATTCATCAGAACTCGCATCATCTGATCGTAATCACGTTTGGCCAATGCCAACTTTTCGTTGATAATCTGACGGAACTCTTCCAGTTCTTCATCTGTGTATCTGGTCTTTTCTGTTGCCATAATACTTAAATTTAGGATTTGTTATAATCAGGATTTTGTTACTTGTATATTCAGTTTGAAATCATCAAATTCCACTTCTATGCCATCATTGGGGCTGATAGTAATATCATCGGCGAGAACCTGTGTCTTGATATAATCACCAAATCCCTTAACAGCCTGCTCAATTTCTGCATTTGGTGCAAGAACGATGTGAATACGGTCTGTGATTTCCAAACCGCTATCCTTACGGATATTCTGCACACGGTTGATAATTTCACGAGCCATACCCTCTTGCTTGAGCTCATCGGTGAGTTCGACCTCAAGGGCAACGGTCAATGAACCCTCGTTAGCAACAAGCCATCCGGGAATATCTTCACTAATGATTTCTACGTCTGCCAGTTCGACATCAAGATTCTGTCCGTCAACCTGTATGGCAATAGTACCTTTATTCTCCAAATCAGCAATCTGCTCCTGAGAGAGTCCACTCATCTGTGCTGCAACACCTTTCATGAGTTTACCATACTTCTTACCCATTGTACGGAAATTGCATTTCACTTTCTTGACAAGGATACCTGCACCTTCAACAAAGTTAAGCTCCTTGACATTAACTTCATTAAGTATAAGATCTTTGACAGCCTCTATGTGACGCTTTTGTTCTGCAGTGGCAGGAATCATGATGCTCTGTAGCGGTTGACGTACCTTGATATTGACCTTACGACGCAAGGCAAGAACCATAGACGTAATCTGTTGTGCCATTTCCATTCTTGCTTCAAGGTCAGCGTCTATCAATGCTTCATCTGCAGTAGGATAAGCATCAAGGTGTACGCTGTCTTTCTCTCCACCAAGGTCACGATACAACTGATCAGAATAGAACGGTGCAAATGGAGCCAACAAGCGGCTTACAGTCATCAGACAGGTATAAAGAGTCTCGTAGGCTGAACGTTTGTCGTCACTCATTTCCTTACCCCAGAAACGTTTACGATTAAGACGTACGTACCAGTTGGAAAGGTCGTTGTTTACAAATGCATCTATTAGACGACCTGCACGTGTTGGATCATAGTTTTCGAGTTCTGCAGTTACTTTCTTAATCAATGTATTCAAGCAAGACAGAATCCAACGGTCAATTTCTGGACGTTTTGCAAAGTCTATCTGCTGCTGGCCTGGTTCAAAACCATCTACGTTTGCATACAAAGCAAAGAAGCTGTATGTATTGTAAAGTGTTCCAAAGAACTTGCGACGCACTTCATCCACTCCCTCTGGGTCAAACTTCAAGTTGTCCCAAGGTTCTGAATTGGTCATCATGTAAAGACGTACGGCATCTGTACCATATTTCTCTATCATATCGAAAGGATTCACCACATTGCCGACGTGTTTCGACATTTTGTTTCCTTTTGCGTCCAACACAAGACCTGATGATATTACATTCTTGAAAGCTACCGAATCGAAAATCATCGTAGCGATTGCATGCAGTGTGAAGAACCAACCACGTGTCTGATCGACTCCCTCGTTGATAAAGTCAGCGGGGAAAGCTTTCTTCTTATCAATAGCATCTTGATTTTCAAATGGATAGTGAATCTGTGCATAAGGCATAGAACCAGAATCGAACCAAACGTCGATCAAGTCTGCTTCACGCTTCATTGGCTTACCAGATTGGCTAACCAGAATAATATAATCAACGTAAGGACGGTGCAAGTCTATTTTGTCGTAGTTTTCCTGCGACATATTTCCTGGCACAAAGCCTTGGTCTTTCAATGGATTTGACTTCATGAAGCCTGCAGCCACTGATTTTTCTATTTCATTGTAGAGTTCTTCTACACTTCCGATACAGATTTCTTCTCCTTCTTCTGAACGCCAAATAGGCAAAGGAGTACCCCAGAAGCGTGAACGTGACAGGTTCCAGTCATTGAGGTTGTCAAGCCAGTTGCCAAAACGTCCACTTCCTGTTGATTCAGGTTGCCAGTTGATGGTTTTGTTAAGTTCGCTCATTCTCTCCTTGCAAGCCGAGCTACGGATAAACCAAGAATCGAGTGGATAATAAAGTACTGGTTTGTCGGTACGCCAACAATGTGGATAGCTATGGACATGTTTCTCAATTTTGAAAACCTTGCCAGCAGCTTTTAGGTCCATACAAATACTGATGTCGAGCGTTTCGTCTTTATCGGTAAGTGTGTCATCGTAGGCATTTTTGACATAACGACCACTATATTTACCCCACTCTTCCAGATTAACATACTTGCTAACAAAATCAGCATCGAGATCTTCAACCAAATAGTATTTACCTTCGAGATCGACTACAGGACGCTCTGCGCCTTTCTTATCGATCAAGACAATGGCAGGAACACCAGCTTTTTTGGCAACAAAAGCATCATCAGCACCAAAGTTTGGTGCAATATGTACGATACCTGTACCATCCTCAGTGGTCACATAATCACCAAGGATAACACGGAATGCGCCTTCACCGATTGGCGAAATCATGGGCAGCAACTGCTCATAATGAATATTCTCGAGATCGGTTCCTTTATAATGTTCTACAACACGCCAAGGAATAATTTTGTCACCAGCCTTATACGCTTCAAAATCAGCATTTTTACCTTCTTGCTTAAAGTATGCGTTCAAGCGTGCTTCTGCCATTACGACAGTAACGGGAGCTGCTGTATAGGGATTAAAGGTTTCAACAGCCACATAATCTATTTTAGGACCTACGCAGAGTGCTGAGTTAGCCGCAAGAGTCCAAGGCGTAGTTGTCCAAGCAAGGAAATAAAGCTCGCCCCATCCTTTTTGTTTGAGTGCATCAACGACAGCATTTCCTTCTGCCTCTTTGATTTTGAACATTCCTGTACAAGTAGTATCCTTTACATCACGATAGCAACCAGGTTGGTTCAACTCATGTGACGAGAGTCCCGTTCCTGCTGCTGGCGAATAAGGCTGTATAGTGTATCCCTTATAGAGAAGGTTCTTCTGGTAGAATTGCTTAAGAAGCCACCACAGGGTTTCAATATACTTATTGTCGTAAGTGATATAGGGATGGTCAAGATCCACAAAGTAACCCATACGTTCAGTAAGATCACGCCATTCTGCGGTGTACATCATCACATTTTCACGGCATTTACGGTTGTAATCTTCTGTAGAAATATAGCGTTCGCTCTCTTTATTATCAATATCTGCCTTAGTAATTCCGAGTTCTTTCTCCACTCCAAGCTCCACAGGCAGTCCATGAGTATCCCACCCTGCTTTACGATGTACTTGATAGCCCTGCATGGTCTTGTATCTATTGAAAGTATCTTTTATAGAACGGGCAAGTACGTGATGGATTCCAGGATGTCCGTTTGCTGAGGGAGGTCCCTCAAAGAATACGAATTGCGGGCATCCCTCTCGTTCGTCAATAGAGCGTAAGAAAACGTTCTTATCTTTCCACATCTGCAGGATATCATTGTTAACCTGCGTCAAGTTCAAACCGCCGTGTTCGGCGAATCTCTTTGCCATAGTTTTATTTTGTTTTTTTTGTTTCCTTTATTAAATAATGTGCAAAGGTAACTTTTTTTTCTGAAATATCCAAAATTATACGCTGTATTACAACAATTTCGCCAATCTGTCACGTAATTGTTGCGCCTCACTTTTACGGATAGCCATACGGATGACACAGGTATTATCATATGTTTGTGAAATAATACGTGGATTCATATCTTTGACTATACGCATTACATCGTTCATTTGTGGATAGGTAAAGGTATAGCTGACTTCTTCTTCCACCTGTCGCAACTCCATCTTCGCATGCGCCAAAGCATCTGCTGCTGCTTCACGGTAAGCCACAATAAGTCCTGAAGTTCCGAGATTGACACCGCCATAATATCTAACGACAACAATAAGGATATCTGTCAGTTCGTTTGAATTGATTTGTCCCAAGATAGGTTTTCCTGCTGTACTACTTGGTTCGCCATCATCATTTGCACGAAAATCAACACGTTCGGCACCAAGCATATACGCATAACAAACATGGCGAGCATCGTAGTACTTTTTTCGATACCCTGCCAAGATAAGTTTTATTTCATCATGATTTTCCACATGATGAGCGAAAGCGAGGAACTTGCTCCGTTTTTCGGTGTAGTATCCCTCGCTTGTCGCTGATATTGTTTTAAATTCGTCTGTCATCTAACGTTTTTCAAGGACGTCCCAAAAGACGCCATTATTAACCGTATGTTTATGACAGTTTATGGATTACAAGTCCTGAGCGCAATTTTGGTTCAAACCAAGTTGCCTTTGGCGGCATAATTTTTCCACTATCGGCAATATCCATGATTTGCTGCATTGTTACAGGATAAAGTGCTAAAGCTGCACGCATTTCTCCACTGTCAACACGGCGTTTGAGCTCACCAAGTCCACGAAGGCCCCCCACAAAGTCAATACGCTTAGAAGAACGGAGGTCACCAATGTTGAGAATCTCGTCGAGAATCAAACGACTGGAGATATCCACATCAAGCACCCCGATTGGGTCAGTATTGTCGTAAGTACCCTCTTTTGCTGTCAAAGCAAACCAGTGTCCGTCAAGATAGAGTGAGAATTCATGCAAACGTTGCGGTTTGTAGATTTCTTCTCCTTTGTCTTCAACGATGAAATTAACCTGTAAGGCAGCAAGAAACTCTTCCGAAGTCAATCCATTGAGATCTTTAACAACTCGGTTGTAATCAAGGATGGTGAGTTGGCTGGCTTGGAAACAAACAGCCATAAAATAATTATACTCTTCAGTTCCTTTGTGGTTAGGATTCTGCTTTTGCTTCTCAGCTCCCACAAGTGCAGCAGCCGCAGAGCGGTGGTGACCGTCAGCAATATAAAGGCTGGGCATCTTGGCAAATTCCTCGGTGATGGTCTGAATATCAGCCTCATCAGCAATTACCCAGAACTGATGTCGGAATCCGTCTATCGGAGCTATGAAATCATATTCAGGCTCTGTTGCTGCGTAGCGTGCAATAAGTTTATCGAGCACATCATTGTCTGGATATGCAAAGAACACCGGTTCAATATTAGCATCGTTGACACGTACATGCTTCATACGATCCTCTTCCTTATCTCGACGGGTCAGTTCATGTTTCTTGATATTGCCATTTATGTAGTCATCTACATAAGCACCAACGACAAGACCATATTGAGTTTTGCCGTTCATAGTCTGAGCATAGATATAATAGTGTTCATCGGCATCTTGCACAAGCCATCCCTTATCTTGGAACTTCTTGAAGTTTTCTGCAGCCTTTTCATAAACACGCGGATCATACTCTGAAGTACCTACAGGAAAATCAATTTCCGGTTTGATAATATGGTAAAGACTCTTCTCATTGTCTCCTGCTTCAGCACGTGCTTCTTCAGAATCGAGAACATCGTACGGACGACTCTCCACTTGTTCTACAAGTTCTTTGGGAGGGCGTACACCCTTGAACGGTTTGATTGTTGCCATAGTTGTTTTTGTTTTTGAGTAATACTTGATGCAAAAGTACACAAAAGATACGAGAATGCAAAATGTTTCGCATCATTTCTCTTGTTTATCCGAGCTTTATATCAGGAGTTTCTATTTTGTTGCTATTTTTTCGTATTGCATACTGTACACCAAACATTATTTACCAGTTTACAAAAAAGAAAAAGAAATAACCTAAAACAAAAAAAAAGAGCCGCCAGAAGCCTCAAAAGCCTCACGCCAGATTGCCCTTATTCTTGAGTTAGCTATGTCCGATAAAAGACAAAAAAGAACCATCGTGACATACGGTCGAAACCACATATCACGATGGTAATATCAGTTTAGAAAAATTATTTGTTTACCTGGAATTTTGTGCAACCATCCTTAAAGAATGCATTGATTTGCTTTGCAGCAGCAATACCAGCATTGATATTAGCCTCAGCAGTCTGTGCACCCATTTTTTTCGGAGTAGAGAAGTAACGACCTTCAAATTTACGGAATTCCGCATCAGCTTCAGGCATAATGTCTGTTACATATTTCAGGTCTTCTCTTTCTGCCATGAGTTTCAAGAGTTCGGGTTCGTTGATAACTTCCTTACGAGCTGTATTTACGAGCACGCCACCCTTCTTCAGTTTGTTTACCAATGCATAATTAATGCTCTGCTTGGTTTCCGGAGTAGCAGGAATGTGCAACGAAACAACATCGCAAGTTTCAAAGAGAGCATCCTGATTGGCTACTGCATGCACGCCAGCCTGTTCAATGACTTCTGCTGGGCAGAAAGCATCATAGGCATAAACATCCATTCCAAATCCTTTGGCGATACGGGCTACGTTACGACCAACGTTACCAAAAGCCAGTATACCGAGTTTCTTACCAAACAGTTCCGAACCGCTCTTACCGTTGTAGAAACCACGAACAGCCATTACCAACATGCCAAATACAAGTTCAGCAACTGCATTTGAGTTTTGGCCTGGTGTATTCTCAGCCACTACCTGATGAGCTGTGGCAGCTGCAAGGTCAATATTATCATAACCAGCTCCTGCACGAACCACAATTTTCAATTGTTTTGCCGCATCAAGCACCTCTGCATCAACCTTATCAGAACGGATAATCATTGCATCGGCATCTTTCACTGCATCAAGCAATTGCGCTTTTTCTGTATATTTCTCCAGCAACACGAGTTCGTTGCCGGCAGCCTCTACTTCGGCCTTGATACCATTGACAGCAGCTGCTGCAAATGGTTTTTCTGTTGCTACTAATACTTTCATTGTTGTCAGAATTAATGTTTAGCTTCAAATTCTTTCATACAAGCTACAAGAGCCTCGCAACCTTCAATGGTCTGAGCATTGTAGCATGATGCACGGAAACCTCCTACAGAACGGTGTCCCTTCACACCTACCATACCCTTAGATACAGCGAAGTCAAGGAATTCTTTCTCCAGTTCTTTGTACTCGTCGTTCATTACGAAACAGATATTCATCAGCGAGCGATCCTCTGTTGCTGCAGTTCCACGGAACAACTTGTTGCGGTCGATTTCTCCGTAAACGATTTCTGCGCGCTTCTGAGCCAGCTTATCCATTGTCTCTACGCCGCCGTTTTTCTTAATCCAACGGAGAGTTTCAAGAGCAGAATAGATGGGGACCACAGGAGGAGTGTTAAACATAGACCCCTTTTCTACGTGTGTACGATAGTCAAGCATGGTAGGAATCTCACGAGGAGCTTTACCCAATTTCTCGTCTTTCACGATTACAATTGTTACACCAGCCATAGCCAGATTTTTCTGTGCTCCAGCGTAGATTGCATCATACTTCTTAACGTCAATAGGACGGCTGAAAATATCAGAAGACATGTCTGCAATTAAAGGTACATTTACATCCAGATCCTTACGCATCTCAGTACCATAGATGGTATTGTTGGTTGTAATATGGAGATAATCAACATCAGCGGGCACAGTCCAATCCTTTGGAATGAAAGTATAGTTGGCATCTGCTGAAGAAGCCACCTCTACTACTTCGCCAAACAATTTTGCTTCCTTCATGGCTTTCTTTGCCCAAACACCTGTGTTCAAATAAGCAGCCTTCTTAATAAGGAAGTTGTATGGAATCATACAAAACTCCAGCGAAGCACCACCGCCGAGGAAAATCACAGAATAGCCCTCTGGAACTTGCAGCAGCTCCTTGACAAGAGCCACAGCTTCATCCACTACAGGCTGGAAATCTTTGGCACGATGGCTGATCTCCATCAGAGAGAGACCTGAACCATTGAAGTCTAAACACTGTTGAGCGGTCTTTTCAATCACCTCACGTGGGAGCATTGAGGGACCGGCGTTAAAGTTGTACTTCTTCATTTTGATTGTGAATTTGAGTTAGTATTTATTTTATTATTCTGTCACTGTTTTGTTAGACGGCGCGAAGTTACACTTTTAATTTGAATTGGACAAATTTTTGCACAAAAATCAAGCATTTTTGGCTATTTTCTTACATTTTGCCATTCAGAAGTAGCAAATTTCTATCTTACAGGCTCTATTACCGTCTTAATTCCTTTAATTTTTTCGCCTTGGGTCTGACGCAGAACCTGATTCATTTTTGCCCGACTAACCGCCACATATGTATAACGGTCATTCACATCGATCTTGCCGATTTCAGCAGCTTCAAGTCCTCCCTTCTTGCAGAGGAATCCGACAATATCCCCACGGCTCACCTTATCTTTTTTTCCTTTACCTATATATATAGTAGCCATCCGAGGCACAGGCACGTTTTTTTTCTCGTTGCTCGGGACATACGACTCTACGTTTCCTTTCACATAGTCTGGAATATGTTCTTCAGGTCCAGTAATAAAGAATGCTTTGCCTTTCGCATCCCAACGGGCAGTACGCCCCACCCGATGAACATAACCTTCTTCGCTCTCTGGCATGTGATAATGAACGATATTGGCAATATCAGGAATATCAAGTCCACGCGAGGCAAGATCCGTACTTACCAACACATTAGCCGAACCGTTAGAGAATCGGTAGAGTGCAGCCTCACGCTCCTTTTGTTCCAACCCGCCATGGAAACAACTTGTAACAAATCCGTTGTTTTTCAAGAATCCATCCACACGTTCTACACTATCACGGTAATTAAGGAATACGATGGTACTACTATCTCCAAATCCCAGCAACAATTGCCGCAACGTTTCCAACTTATCTTTGACAGGACTCTTGACTTCGTAAAGTGTTACACGGTCCGAGGTTTGTTCCTGATTATCGAGGAAAGAGAGTGTATGGGCTTTCGCCAATGAAACAAAAGCAGGGATTTCTTCGGTATCTGTTGCAGACAATAAAATGCGGCGACGCAAACCTGGTAAAGATTGAATAAGCCGTTGCATTTCATCCTGAAATCCCATCTGCAAGCATTTGTCAAACTCATCTATAATGAGCCAACGCACACCATAGCGAGAGATATTTTCCTTACCAAGATGATCGTTCAGGCGTCCAGGTGTTCCAAATACCACTTGTGGCTTAACATCCTTCAGCATCCGGTGTTCTTCCATGGCAGTACGTCCCCCATAACAACTGGCAGAACGGATTCCACATCTCATACTTCGAAGCACCTGGTCAGACTGCAGGGCCAATTCTCGGCCAGGCACCACGACCAAGGCCTGCACGTCTTCCGATGAGCTATCGATCATCTGAACCAAAGGCAGAAGATATGCTAATGTCTTACCCGAACCTGTGGGCGAGAGCACTACCACATCATTTTTCTCGTGAAGGATAACTTCCCCCACCTGCTTTTGCATTTCGTTAGCCTCTTCGATATGCAATTCCCGGAATATCTTCTGAATGTCCATCTTGAACATAAATCAAAACAGGCGTGCCACAACAAGACACGCCCATTTTAATAAGTTTATTATTTCTTATCTTCTTTCTTGTCAGCCTTTTTAAACGTTGACTTATAATGCTTATTCAAACCGTTTATCACGTCTTGCGTAATATCATAACGTTTTGCTGCGTACAGGATATTGTCACCCTGCTTGGTCAGAATAATATCGTATTTCTTATCCTTGTTGTAAGCGGCAAGGAAATGCTGCAAACTGTCACGAAGACCGTCATTATAGGTTTGGGTCTCGTTGGCCAGTTCGTTTTCCAGGCGAGCCTGCAACTGTTGCAAGTCATTCTGTTGACGCTGAATGGCCAACTGCTGGCTTTCTGCCTGTTCTCGGCTTGCAAATCCATTATTGTTAAGTTTCTGCTGGAAATTGTTCATTGCATTCTGCAACTGCTGTCCCTTTTGATTAAGGGTATTGCGTGCGTTATTGCTTTTTTTCTGAAGCACAAGAGTGAAATCCTTGCAGAAATCATACTGTGTCATCAGAGAATCAACCTCAACGTAGGCGATTTTAATTCCTGACTCACTACCATTAGCTTCATTTGCAGGCTGCTCATCCATCTTTGGTGCAGCGTTATTACAAGAAGCGAGTGCAACAATGGCAGCAAAGGCCATTGTGCTGAAAACGTACTTTTTCATTGTTTTTTTCTATTTTTATTTTATTATTTTTCTATTCGCTCAGAAACTGCAAACCGACTTTTCCGACGCATTTCGCGATCTTGATCCATGACACAATGGATTCCCCGATCTTTCATGGCCTTACTGTCGTGAATATGTTGCGACTCAAAGCGACCATTTTTCCGAAATATCAACTTCACACATAAAAAAGTGACGCTGATAGCAATTATTAACGCTGTCGATAGCAATATTTCAATCATTTTTCTTACTTTTGTCGCTGCAAAGTTAAACAAATAATTCTGAAATCCACAATAATAAACATTAATAATGAATAAAAGTGAGTTAAAACCTGCTGTTGTCTTCGAACAATTCGCGAAGATCAACGAAATTCCACGTCCATCAAAACGTGAAGAGAAAATGATTGAGTACTTGACTAACTGGGGTAAAAGCCATAGTCTGGACACTCATGTCGATGAAGTCGGCAACGTCATTATCCGCAAGGGAGCCACTCCAGGCTATGAAAACCGCAAGACGGTCGTACTGCAAAGCCACATGGACATGGTTTGCGATAAACTTGTCGATGTAGAGTTTGATTTCGACAAAGACCCCATCAAGACCTATATTGATGGCGAATGGCTTACTGCTGAGGGCACCACTCTTGGTGCCGACGACGGTATTGGTTGCGCCATTGAACTCGCCATTTTGGAGAGCAATGATATTGAGCATGGTCCAGTGGAGTGTGTCTTTACCCGTGATGAAGAGACTGGTCTGAGCGGCGCTATGGGTATGAAGTCCGGATTCATGACAGGCGATTATCTCATCAATCTTGACTCAGAAGATGAGGGCGAGATTTTTGTATCATGCGCAGGTGGTCGCAACACCACAGTAAAATTCACCTTCAAGCGTGAAGCAGCTCCTGAGGGCAGCTTTTTCCTCCGCGCCCAAGTCAAGGGTTTGGTAGGCGGTCACTCTGGCGACGACATCAACAAGAAGCGTGCAAACGCTATTAAACTGTTGGGACGTTTTCTCTTTGCCGAGATGATGAAATACGAAGGCATCCGTTTGGCCCAGTTCAACTCCGGCAAACTTCACAATGCCATTCCCCGCGACGGTTCTTTTGTCATTGCCGTCCCCAATGCTTTGAAGGAGAACATCCGCGCAGACTGGAATATTTTTGCCAGCGATGTAGAAGACGAATTCCACGTGACCGACCCATCTATGGAATGGTTCATGGAATCTGCCGATGCCGAACCTGTTATTGAGGAGCAGGTTGCTCGCAATTTCATCTATGCCGTACAAGCCGTTGACAATGGTATTTTAGCCATCTGCCAAGACGAGGCTTTGGGCGGTATGGTTGAAACCTCCAGCAACTTTGCCAGCGTTGCAACATCTGAAAACGAAATCAACATCGTCACCTCTCAACGTTCAAATGTAATGTCCAATCTCGACAACATGTGCAACACCGTAAGTGCAGCCTTCATGCTGGCAGGAGCCGAAGTACATACCGGTGACGGTTATCCTGCTTGGAAGATGCGTTCAGACAGCGACCTTCAGAAAATCGTCGTTGCATCGTATGAGAAGCTCTTCGGCAAGGCACCTGTTGTACGCGGCATTCATGCAGGTTTGGAGTGTGGTCTTTTCTCTGAGCGTTATCCCAACCTCGACATGGTGAGCTTCGGTCCCACCCTGCGTTTTGTCCACACCCCCGACGAGCGTCTGTACATTCCTACCGTACAGATGGTATGGGATCATCTGCTTGATATACTGAAAAACATTCCTGCCAAATGATCAAGTCATTATCCATTACAATAGTCTCACTCGTGCTGTTACTCACATCTTGTGGGCAACAGCACGAGGCTGAGGCCTTGGTGGAGGACTTCATGGATAAGAACATGAAAGATGAGGTCAGCATCAATGCCCGTCGCTTCACAGACATTGACTCTACATTTCTACTTACCAACGACGTCATCCAGAAGATGCGCAACAAGGCGGCAGATGGAGGTCAACGCTACAAGAAGGGCATAAAATATGCGGATGGCAATCCCACCCGCAAATTATTCATCACCCGTGTGAAATATTATGTTGACACATTGGAATGTTCCGACACTTATTATCTCAACGCCGACCTGACACACATTGTGGCATTCAAAGAAAACTGAACCTTGTTTTCCAGGATGCTGTTTCGGTCAAATGCGTTCCACTTGCTTCACACCTTTCACGGTGCGAAGCTTTTTTATTAGTGTTTCCAACCGTGTCGTGTCGTCCAGCATGACCACCAGACTTCCACTAAAGAGACCATCGTATGAGTCGATATTGATACCTCTCAACACCAGTTTCTCGTCACGCGAGATGATGTTGGTGAGATTGTTCACAATACCAATATCATCGTTTCCTATCACCCGAAGTGTAATGGTGTACTGCGAGGCCCCCTTTCCGCTCCATTTAGCTTTCACGATACGATATCCGAAACGTTTGCGCATCTCTGGTGCATTGGGGCAATCCTCCCTGTGAATCTTTATACCTCCTGTGACGGTTACGAAACCAAACACCTTGTCTCCATAAATCGGTTGACAACAGCGTGCAAGCTGATAATCCACTCCTTTGAGATTTCGGTCTATAACAAGCACGTCACTTTGTATGGCATCTTGATGCAGATGAGTATTGTCCAACACGAAGTCGGCAGCAGTCTGTGCCACATTATTTCCTGTTACAGGCTGTTCTCCCTGCTGGATTTCCACATATTTATCTATGACGGAGTTGACATCAAGCAACCCATCAGCAATCTGCTTGTAAAAATCGCTAACCTCTTTGAATCCCAGTTTTTTGATGAGGTGCTGCATGGTAGAGTCTTCCAACTCCAGTTTTCTGTTTTTAAACTTTCTTTCCAGCATCTCCTTGGCAAAGAGTCCCTCTTTCACCTGGGTTTCTTTCAGCGCCAGTCTGATTTTCGATTTGGCCCTTGATGTTTTTACAATATTGAGCCACTCCTGTCTTGGTTTCTGATTCGTCGATGTGATGATTTCCACCTGGTCTCCGCTTCTCAGCTGCTGACGTATGGTCACCACCCTATTATTGATGCGTGCTCCAGTACATGCGTTTCCTATCTTAGAGTGTATGTGATAGGCGAAATCAAGAACTGTTGCCCCTTTCGGGAATTTATAGAGATCACCTTTCGGTGTAAAGACAAAGACTTCATCTTCGTAGAGATCCATTTTAAACTGGTCCATGGCCTCTACTCCGTCACTTGTCTCAAGCATCTTTCTGACATTCGTCAGCCATTCGTCGAGTCCGCTTTCCCCTTTTATTCCTTTGTATCTCCAGTGTGCCGCCACACCACGTTCCGCCACTTCATCCATGCGTTCGGTTCGAATCTGCACCTCCACCCATTTCTTGTCCGGTCCGAGCACGGTGATATGCAGACTTTCGTATCCGTTTGACTTCGGCACGCTCAGCCAGTCACGCAGTCTTTTGGGGTTTGGCTGATACATATCCGTCACTATCGAATAGACCTGCCAACAAAGCATTTTTTCCTTTTCGAGTGGTGAGTCAAGGATGACGCGTATGGCAAAGAGGTCATAAACACCCTCGAAGTCACACTGCTGTTTCTTCATTTTTTGCCAAATAGAATGTATGGATTTTGTGCGTCCTTTAATATGGAAGCTCATCCCCTCCTCTTTCAGTTTATCGCTGATAGGTTTGATGAAGTCAGCAATATACGCATCTCGTTTTTCTTTCGTTTCGTTGAGTTTTTCTCGAATATAATAATACGCATCGTGCTCAAGATATTTGAGCGACAGGTCTTCGAGTTCACTTTTGAGTTTATAGAGACCGAGTTTATGTGCGAGTGGCGCATAGAGATATATGGCCTCTTCGCTGACTTCTCGTTGCAGTTCTTTATCCTGAGCGTCCCGTATTTGCCTCATGAGGTTCACTCTGTCGGCAATCATAATCAGTATGACGCGCATATCTTCCGCAAAGGACAGTAAGAGGTTTCTGAAGTTTTCTGTTTCTATCACAGGATTCTTCAGATAGAGTTCTTTGATACGTTTCAGTCCTCGTAGAATGCGGAACACGGCAGTCCCAAACTCTTTTTCTGTTTCTTCCGGTGTGATGAGTCCACACTCCACACACGGGTTGAGCAACACAGCGAGTACCGCATCGCGTTTCAGTCCTATTTCCTCTACTATCAGTTTAGCGGTCTGAAAGGCCAGCATTACGGGATTCAATCCAAACACGTCACGTTGCAGTTCCTTCGACTCTATCAGCCATGTGATTTTTTGCCGCATTTTCTCTTCATCACCCTCTTTGAGCGATGTAGCTATTTCTTTGCGCAACAAATTGTAGAGCGTCATTGACGTATCTTTCTCTTGTGTTGTGAAATCGATTTTGTCTCCCATAAGGCTAATCCTTTCTATTTGTTAACGTTATCCTTTTAGGCCTGACAACATTCTATGTTCGTGTTGTGGCCTGTTTTTAATCGTCTCGCTGTTTCTTTTTCTTCAGTTTCAAAGCAGGAATCTTGATGGTCTGCCCCTCTTTGAGTTCAGCACTTGCATTCATTTTGTTGAACACCTCAATATAGCACACCATATCGTCGCTTCCGAGTTCACGCCGTGCTATGCGTTTTAAGTTATCTCCAGCGCGTACCTTGACTTCTCTGTCCAGTCCGGTTATTTTGTATGCTCCTGTACGCACACGGGCGTCCATCTCCGCATATTTGTCGTGCAGATTCTGACTTGTTTTCTCTTGAGGCTGTTCTTCTGAAGCTGCCTTATCTTCGTGCATTGCCTCGGTCTTAACGGCAACCGAGTCGGCTTTCAGACTATCGTTTACCAATGTGTCTGTCACAACAGGATTAACCTTGACCGCAGAAACTGTATCAGCCATTGCTGTCTGACTTGGAATTTGTCCGACACCATATAAGTAGCCGCCTACTGCCGATGCTGCCATCAGCACCAAGACCAAGAATGCCCAACCAATATTGCGATGCCAATGCGATTCTTCTTCATCTTCTTCGTAGCATGTCTGCACAGCTGATGTATTTTCTTCCGATTCCTCATCGGCAGAAGATACTGTAGGTTCGGGAACCTCTCGGGTTGGCTCGGGAGCAACTACGGGAGTTGGTTCAGGAGCAACTTCGGCAACTGGCTCGGGAGCAACTACTGGAGCTGGTTCAGGAGTAGGTTCGGCAACTGGCTCTGGAGCAGGTTCAGGAGCAGGTTCAGGCGTTTCCCCTTCACTTACAACATCAACCAAGGATTCCGATTGTTCAGAGTTATTTGTTTCGTCGGTAGTTTCTTCACTCTTCATGTCGGTAAACTCAACATCATCGTTAAGCACAACGGTTTCAAATTGCGAGAAAGGTTTGTTGACCAGTTCCTTCATCACCGCATCGGGTGTGAATGTAATTTTTGCATGACTGTCTATCAACACACGTTCACCGGTTCTGACATTGATACTCTCTCTTGCTTCTACGCGTATCATTTTGAATGTGCCGAGTCCCTTCACCTTGACAATTCCCTCTTCGTTGAGTCTGTCGTGAATCAGATCGAACATAGCCGTAGTAAACATCATGGCCTCTTTAGGTTCCAATCCGTTTTTTTCGACCAACACCTTGGCAATATTGTTGAGTGTGAGTTTATTCATAGTCTGTCTCCTTTCAGTTTTTCTTTCCAGGTTTGTGTAGGCTTGAATGTCAGCACCAGTTTAGGTGGTACAAGCATACGTACTCCCGATGCAGGATTGACCATGATGCGCTCCATTTTTTTTTTCGTTTCAAAGAGTCCGAAATTGGGCACCACCACGCTGTTGTCATCCACGAAGGCGTCGCTCATGGCAGTAACGATATTACTCACGAGTTTCTGGGTGATCCTCTGGTCGTAACCAGTGCGCTGTGACAGCATGCTGATAAATTCCTTATTGTTCATAGTCGTGTTGTTGCATATAAGTCAAATTCCTCTGCGTCGGTAATCCGAACATCATAGAACTCCCCGATTGTCAATTCTGTTTCGCTAACTGGTATCAGGACCTCCGGGTCAACCTCTGGTGAGCAGAATTCGCTTCTTGCAATATACCATTCCCCTTCTGTTCTGTCGATGATGACGCGCATGATTTTACCCACCTTTTCCGCCTCCACCTCTGCGCTAATATTCTGTTGAATGCGCATCAGTCTATCGAGTCGGTTCTGCTTCACGTCGTCTGGCACATCGTCTTTATAGTGTTTAGCCGAGTATGTTCCGTCTTCTTCGGAGTATGCAAAAGCCCCCATTCTTTCGAATCGTGCCCATTTGGTAAACTCGATGAGTTCCTGGAAGTCCTCATCTGTTTCCCCAGGGAATCCCACCATGAGTGTTGTTCTGATGTGTATTCCCGGCACTTCCTCTCTCATTTTTCTGATGAGTTCATAGGTTTGCTCCTTGCTGACGTGTCTATGCATTCTGTCGAGCATATTGTCGCTGATGTGTTGCAAAGCAATATCGAGGTAGTTGCAGACATTCTTTTTCTCTCGCATCACTTTCAGCAGTTCCCACGGGAAGTGTGCTGGATAGGCATAATGCAGTCTGATCCACTCCACGCCTTCTATGTCAGCCATTTTCTCCACGAGTTCGGCAATATGCTGCTTTCCGTCAATATCCACCCCATAGTAGGTCAACTCCTGTGCAATAACCTGAAACTCCTTCACGCCTTGTTTTACGAGATATTTCACCTCGTCGAGTATTTCCTCAATAGGTCTGCTTTTGTGTCGTCCCGTGATAATGGGAATGGCGCAGTATGCACAGTTTCTATCACATCCCTCAGCTATTTTCAGATACGCATAGTGTTTGGGAGTAGTAAGATGTCTGTGTGCCCCATCCGGCATTGACTCTTCCAGGTCAGCCAACAGTTGTTTGTAGTTGAATTTTCCATACCATCCATCCACTTCCGGTATTTCCGCCTCAAGGTCAGCCAGATATCGTTCCGAAAGACATCCCATGACAAAGAGTTTTTCGAGTCGTCCTTCCGTTTTAGCCTGTGCCATTTCGAGTATTGCGTCAATGCTTTCCTGCTTAGCATCTTCAATGAATCCACAGGTATTGATGACCACAATATCTCCTTGAGGTTGCTCACTATCGTGAGTCACCTCGTAGCCTTTGGCTTCGAAGAGTCCTATGAGGTTCTCGCTGTCAACAAGATTTTTCGAGCACCCCATGGTGATGAAATCTATGGTTTTCTTCTTTTTATTCATGCTTAAAGAGTGAATCTACAAACTGGGTTTTATTAAACAGTTGGAGGTCGGTCATACCTTCTCCGAGTCCGATATATTTCACGGGCACTTTGAGTTGGTCGCTGATACCTATTACCACTCCTCCTTTTGCTGTTCCGTCGAGTTTGGTAATGGCGAGTGACGAGATTTGAGTGACTGCCGAGAACTGCTTAGCCTGTTCGAAGGCATTTTGTCCTGTAGAACCGTCGAGCACCAGCATCACCTCGTCAGGTGCTTCAGGCATCACTTTCTTCATCACGTCTTTGATTTTCTTGAGCTCATTCATGAGACCCACTTTATTGTGTAGTCTTCCTGCGGTGTCTATCAGTACCACGTCTGCGCCATTGGCTTTAGCCGAACTGATGGTGTCGAACGCCACACTGGCAGGATCACTTCCCATCTGTTGTTTGACAACGGGCACTCCCACCCTTTCTCCCCAGATGCAGAGTTGTTCTACGGCAGCAGCACGGAAGGTATCCGCAGCTCCCAGATACACTTTCTTGCCCGCCTGTTTGAATTGCCATGCGAGTTTTCCGATGGTAGTGGTTTTTCCCACTCCATTGACTCCCACCACGAGGATGACATAGGGTTTGTGGTCTGTTGGCAGATCCCACGAGTCGTTGTCGTCTGTATTGTTTTCAGCGAGAAGTGCAGCAATTTCTTCACGGAGTATTCCATTGAGTTCACTTGTGCTGACATATTTATCCCGAGCGACTCTTTCTTCGATTCGCTCAATGATTTTGAGTGTAGTATCCACTCCCACGTCGCTTGTGATAAGCACCTCTTCAAGGTCGTCCAACACATCGTCATCGACTTTTGATTTTCCAGCTACTGCACGTGCCAGTTTGTCGAACACGCTTGTTTTCGTTTTCTGCAGACCTTTGTCCAGTGTTTCTTTTTTGTCTTTATTAAAGAATCCAAATATTCCCATGATTTTTAATTTTTCTTTTTGCAAAGGTAGTGCAAACCGAGCGAAATACAAAGAAAAACACATTTTTTCTTTTATTTCCGAGGTGCAGCCTACCTAAGAGCGCAGCTCAAAGGTACGATTAAGCGAGCAGAATACAAAAAGAAAAAGCAATTTTCTTTTTGTATTATCGAGCGAGAGTACCTAAGACCGCAGGTCAAAGGTAGTGCAAACCGAGCGAAATACAAAGAAAAACACATTTTTTCTTTTATTTCCGAGGTGCAGCCTACCTAAGACCGCAGGTCAAAGGTAGTGCAAACCGAGCGAAATACAAAGAAAAATACATTTTTTCTTTTATTTCCGAGGTGCAGCCTACCTAAGACCGCAGGTCATAGGTAGTGCAAACCGAGCGAAATACAAGAAAAACATTCGATTATTGTGCGCATTTACATCAATAATCATTACCTTTGCACCCATGATATTCTATTTCTCCGGAACAGGCAACACCCGATGGGTTGCCCAACAATTGTCACAAGCCACGGGCGAGCGCTTGGTAGATATTGCCCAAGCATTAAGACAGAATGCTCTCCACTACACGTTGGAGCACGACGAGCGTTTAGGCTTTTGTTTTCCCACTCATGGATGGCAACCGCCCCACATCATGCGCAACTTTATCGAGAGAGTCGCGATCACCTGTTCTCCAAACACTTACACCTACGCCATCACCACCTGTGGCGATGACACGGGTGAGACCATGACCATCTTCAACAACGACTTACGGAAGAAGGGCTTCCATGCCTCCACCTTGTTTTCGGTCATCATGCCCGAAACCTATGTTTGCCTGCCTTTCATGTTGACCGACACACCAGCGCGCGAGCATCAGAAGATTGCCGAGGCACGCACTGTCGTGGAGCGTATTGCCGAGACCGTCAAGCGTTGCGAGACCGGTGTGGTTGAACTGGAGCGTGGTGCTACTCCCCGCCTCTATTCCTATGTGATTGGTGCGTTTTTCAACCGTTGGATGATAACCGATCGCAAATTTACCGTCGATAGTCAGTCCTGCATCCAGTGTGGTCTTTGTGCCAAGGTTTGTCCTGTGGGAGATATAGAAGGTGCACCGCCCGTGTGGTTGCACAACGGACAATGCACCTGTTGTTTGTCTTGTTACCACCATTGTCCCACGCATGCCATCAATTACGGCAGCATTACGCGGAAGCGTGGCCAGTATTATTTCAAGTCCGACCAATAACCGTGGGCTGTTCCCAGGTGGTCAATAGACCCTTGGACCGAAAATAGCAGTACCCACGCGCACCATCGTGCTTCCCTCTTCCACGGCAATAGGATAGTCGTGGCTCATGCCCCATGAGCGCTGTGTGAAGTATGGCGATTCAGCAAAATAGCGTTGCTTCACCTCATCGAAGAAGTTGTGTGCGGTACGAAATTCCTGGCGTATCTGCGCTTCGTCCTCCACATAGGAAGCCATCATCATGAGACCGCAGATGCGCACATGCGCCATATTGCGCCATTCGCCCTCTTCGAGCAGTTGGCGACAGGCATCGAGTGTCAGTCCGTATTTAGTTTCCTCTTCGGCAATATGGAGTTCGAGCAGCACGTCAATCACGCGGTTGTTTTTAGCACCCTGCTTCTCTATTTCCTTGAGCAGTTTGAGCGAATCCACCGCTTCTATCATCGACACATACGGAGCGATATATTTCACCTTGTTGGTCTGCAGATGTCCGATGAAATGCCATTGTATGTCGTTGGGCAGCACCTCCACCTTCTGTCGGAGCTCCTGCTCATGGCTTTCGCCAAACACGCGCTGTCCTTCTTCGTAGGCAGCCTGGAGATACTCCACGGGATGGTACTTGCTGATAGCCACCAGACACACTCCTTCGGGCAGTCGTGAGCGGACCTCGCGAAGATGACCTTTCACATCGTAATCCATCATTCTTATGCGTTTTGCTGTTCGTATTCGGGTTTGTCGTCCACCTTTGTCTTGTTGTATTCAAACACATCCATCAGGGTTGTTTCAGCCACCGATGCGATGACGTAGTCGATCATGGTTCCGCCCATCACGGTATCTATGTTGCCCACAGCGCCTTTCAGCGTTCCAGCCTGCACCAGGTAGTTGACAGCTGTACGCTTCTCCTTTTCCGTTTTTTCGTCGATGGTGATAAACTGCAGTTTAGCCTTATACCATCTGTCAGCCATTTCCTCGTCGCTGAAGAAGATTTCCTTATATGGAGCTATTTTGATGTCTTTGATAGTAAACTCGCCACTGATGTATGAGGACATTTCCTCCATGATGCGTTTCTCAGCTTCGGTGAAACTGAGTGCATCAACGGTGTATGACTCGGTCACCTTCTTCTGAAGTCCATCTTCCATGGTTTTTTCGTATTGAATCTTACATTCAAACCAAATTGCTGTTCTGCTTCTCATTTTTTCTGATTATTATTTATATGTGTAATTGTATGAAAAATTCTATTATTTCTGCACCCCGTTGGCATTAGACCCCATGCCAATGGCAGCTTTCTTCTGATTGGTCAGCCGTTCGATGATTTCCGTAGCGATGGCGTGACTTCTGGCGGGGTCGATGGCAGCATCGGCAGCCAGCTCCTCCTGTGCTTTGAGCAGTTCTTTCACGTTTGATTCGCTCATCGCTCTGAAATTTTTCTCCGTATTGCCCATATTCTTGCTGTTGTAGATCTTGGACAGTATGCGGTCGGCTTCCTTTTCATAGCGCTTGCGGAATATCTCTTCCGCCTTGGCATTGTATTCACGCTGGGTAGCCACAGCCTCTTCCGACATCGAGTCGGCAGGCACCACTCCGAGGTCTTCCGGTCTGAATCCATCGTCTATCAAGTCGTCGACGGCGGTATGTGGGGCTGGTTTGACAAACTCGATATTCTCCTGTTCGGGCATGAGGTCGAAATAGAGCCCTACCACGAGCAACGCCACCACGGCAGCCACAGCCAGCGTCACCAGCGACCGATAGGTTCCCCGTCTGCGGTCTATGCTGCGTAGCATGTCTTCTGGCGAGGCATAGCGGTCCTCCGGCATCTGTGCGGTGGCTTTTTTGAAAGCCTTCCGGTAAGCCAACGGCAGTTGTGCATCGGCAAAGACCGTCTCCAACAGTTTTCCTATCGAATAGATGTCGCAACGCTCGTCCACGGTTCCACCTTCGAGCACCTCCGGTGCCACATAGTCAGCTTTTCCGTCGGCATAGAAAGCCTTCTGGTCGCTCAGCGCCTGATAGTAGGAACCACACGAGAGGAGCATGACGGCCTGATCGCCCTTTCGGAGGAATACGGTCTGTGGCGAGAAGCACACATAGCGCAGTCCGTGACTGTGCAGGAAGGCGGCAGCCTCCAGCAGTCCGCGCGTAAACTGCTCCATGAAATGGGGTTCAGCCACAATGGCAGGATGCTCGTTGAGCACATGACACAAAGGCACATACTGACCAGGTTCCAAGTCGAGTCGTGTAATCTCCCCCTGTTCCACCACAGGACGGAAGTGTATGATGTGACTGTCAGCAAGTGACAGGTTGCGGTCACACTCGGCTTTCAGAGCTTCACCAAACTTGATGTTGTCGAGCATTTCTTTTCGCACATGGACCACACTGCGATACTTACCGTCGATCTGCATGCGGCAGAATTCGCCAATCGGCAGTTCTGTCTGATAGAGTCGTCCTTGTCGGCGTGTGGCCAGAAGTTCTTCGTAGTTCATCGTTGATACTTTTAGAATTATGTGGCGCAAAAGTAATCATAATTTCTGAACCGAACAACAATAGTGCTGTTTTTTTTATCCCTTTTCTCAAAAATCGATGACAGCATCAGAAGATTGGCACGCAATTTGCAAAGTGTATGTCATAGCAAACAAAACATAAGATATACTATCATGCAAAAAGGTAATATTGGGGTTACTACAGAGAACATCTTCCCCGTCATCAAAAAGTTTCTCTATAGCGATCATGAGATTTTCCTTCGTGAAATGGTGTCCAACGCTGTCGATGCCACTCAGAAGCTCAAGACACTCGCTCAGCAGGGTGAGTTCAAGGGAGAACTGGGCGACCTTGCCGTGCGTGTCAGCCTCGATACCGAGAAAGGCACTATCACCATCAGCGACCGCGGTATCGGTATGACCGAAGAGGAAATCGACAAATACATCAATCAGATTGCATTCTCTGGCGTGAACGACTTCTTGGAGAAGTACAAGGACAATGCCAACAATATCATCGGACACTTCGGACTCGGTTTCTACTCTTCGTTCATGGTGGCGAAGCGGGTGGATATCATCACCAAGAGCTACAAAGATGGCGCAAAGGCTGTCAAATGGTCATGCGACGGCAGTCCTGCCTACGAGATCGACGAGGCAGACAAGGCTGACCGCGGTTCCGACATCGTGCTCCATGTAGATGACGACTGCAAGGAATTCCTGGAGAAGAACAAGATTGAAGAATTGCTCAATAAATACTGCAAGTTCATGGCCGTGCCCGTGGTATTCGGCAAGAAACAGGAGTGGAAAGACGGTAAGATGCAGGATACCGATGAAGACCATGTCATCAACAGCGTAGAACCCCTCTGGACCAAGGCTCCCTCAACCCTCAAGGACGAGGACTACAAGTCGTTCTACCGCACCCTCTACCCCATGCACGACGAACCCCTTTTCTGGATTCACCTCAATGTGGATTACCCCTTCAACCTCACGGGTATTCTCTATTTCCCACGCATCAAGTCCAACATCGAACTGCAGCGCAACAAGATTCAGCTCTACTGCAACCAGGTGTTTGTCACCGACCAGGTGGAAGGCATCGTGCCAGAGTTTCTCACCCTGCTCCATGGCGTCATCGACTCACCCGACATTCCTCTGAACGTCAGCCGCAGCTACCTCCAGAGCGACCGCGAGGTGAAGAAAATTTCCACCTATATCACCAAGAAGGTTTCCGACCGCTTGCAAGCCATCTTCAAAGAAGACCGCAAGGGCTATGAGGAGAAATGGGACGACCTGAAACTCTTCATCAACTACGGTATGTTGAGCGACGAAAACTTCTACGACCGCGCCAAAGACTTTGCCCTGCTCAAAGATACCGAAGGCAAATACTTCACTTTCGAGGAATACAGACAACTCATCGAGAGCACTCAGAAAGACAAGGACGACACTCTCGTCTATCTCTATGCCACCGACCGCGAAGAGCAGTACAGCTACATTCAGGCAGCCAAAGACAAGGGTTACAGCGTGCTCCTGCTCGACGGACAGCTTGACGTGCCTGCCATCCAGATGCTCGAACAGAAGTTTGAGAAGAGTCGCTTCACCCGTGTCGATGCTGACATCATCGACCGCCTCATCGTGAAAGACGATGCGCCAAAAAGTACCTTGAGCGACGACGAGTCTGCCAATTTGTCATCTGTGTTCCGTTCTCAGCTTCCCCATCTCGACAAGACCGAGTTTATGGTCGAAGTGCAGGCGCTCGGTGCCAATGCCCGCCCTGTCATGATCACCCAGAACGAATACATGCGTCGTATGAAGGAGATGAGCCGCTTCCAGGCTGGCATGAATTTCTATGCCCAGATGCCCGACTCGTTCAACCTCGTGCTCAACAGCGACCATCCCCTTGTGAAACGCGTACTCGACGAGTGTGGTTCATCTACTGCCGATGCCCTCAAACCCATCGACAGCGAATTGCGCGGACAAGAGGCTCGTTTGGCTGCCCTGCGCCAGTCGCAAGAAGGCAAGAAGCCCGAAGAACTCTCACAGGAGGAGAAAGACGACAAAGCCAACACCGAGAAGGCCATCGCCGAGCAGAAAAACAAGAAGCAGCAGTTGTTTGCCGACTTTGGCAAGCAGAACGCTGTCGTACATCAGCTCATCGACCTTGCACTCCTGCAGAACGGCATGCTCAAGGGCGAAGCGCTCGACAAGTTCTTGCAGCGTAGCGTTGAGCTCATCAAATAAAGCGTTTTCATACGCTCCATGATCACAATCCCGACCCGCTCTCAACCGGTGTGGCCGGGATTTTTTTTGTTTCTTCTCGTCGGTCTTTATCTTTTTATCGACCTCGCCCCCCTGCCATTGTCACCCGTTTTTGCTTTTCAAAAACTGTTATACTGTTATATTGTCACGCTTATATTGTCACACTGCGTTAACATGTCCTTGATGCGTCCCATTGGAAAATAGCAAGTCGTTTTCCCGTTTTTTCGATTAGTTTGTTGTAGCAATAAATTAGCAATATCGCACCCATTCCCACATCGTCGGTTTCTCCTTTTCAGTTCCCATGTTCCTCCCATTTTGTCCCATCGTTGTCCGCCAAATTCTGGGATTTAGTGGGGATTCACTGGTGACTTACTGAGGAGTTGCCCACGTCTGTGTGCGGACGGAATGTTCTGTGCGATGAGTGATTCTCTCTTGAACCACGGTGCCGCCTATCTTGGACTGCGGTGCAAAGGTATGAAGAAAAATAATCGGTTCACCCATTTGTCCGTCAACTTGTGACCACTTTTCCCACGGCTTGTTACATTTATCTGTGTATCAATGCGTTACAAAGCCGAAATTTGGAGTATAAATCTTGGTGATTATCATATATTGCTGAATATAAGGCAGATAGGTGGAGCACTATACTTTTATTGGCTTGAAGTTGTGGTAGGATCATGGGTATGATGTTAGGCGCTGTAAAAGAAATGAACCATAAACGGCATTTTTCAGTAAGCGCAAAAAATGGCAATAACAAATAACAGATAACAGATAACAGTTTTGATAAACCGAAAATCAAAACTTCGAGCCAAAATTTTATATATAATATATATATATATATATTTATATATATATATATTTATATATAAGTTATATATGTTATATTTTGAAAATTGACTTCTTCTCTCTCTGAGGTGCTATTTATTTGCTTTACGGAAACTGTTATCTGTTATCTGTTATTTGTTATTTTCGTCATAAAGTAAATAGTTTTCATCGCTCACCAGTATAGATTTAATCCAAAATAGAAAATTCAAGCGCTATTCTTCCCGTTTCCTTTTGTGGTCTCGAAAATATTTACTACTTTTGTCACTAAAATTAAAAAGCCCACATAAAAATCCTGATCATGACCACATACAGATTCGCGATTACCGGACTACGTCAGCATGACTTTGCCAACAGACTCGATGAACTCTACGACGAGGTATAGGGAAGCGTTTGTCGAAGAAAAGCATTAAAAGCATTTTTTGAGTGCCATAATCAGGCAAATTTATTAACAATACATTAGCACTTCTTTATATTGTATGTTGGTAAAACATTCGTACACACCCAACATCATAAGAGCAAACAATGTCAACCAAAAGCGTTACAGTTTGACAGTTGACAGTTTCCGAAAACGATTTTTTTGCGTTACAGCTACAGTATTACAGTTTTTGAAAAGCAAAAATATCGCATGGTTTTTACTTTTGTCCTTACAGGACGTGGTTAGATATGCTGTATGATGTCCTCAGGGCGTTGCCCTGGGCTATGGAAGCCATTGGGCTTTCAGCCCGCCGTTGACTGTATGGAATTCCATGTGTTCCGTGGATTCGTAATTCCGTGTTGTAATACGTAACTTTGCACCACCAAAATTTCGTAAGGTTGTGCCACGTGCCCTCTGTGTGCTCCGTGGATCCGCTTTGCTTGTCGTGTTACCAGACCGCCACTACTTATTTGGTTACTAACGCCCCGAATGGGGCAATATTTTCATAGCCCAGGGTAACGCCTTGGGTATGTACAATTATTTTACAGAACGTCCTGTAAGGACAAAAGTAAAACCCTTGAAATTGTACGCACAGGACAACGCCATTCATTCCCAAGCGTTACAAATAACAGATAACAGTTAACAGTTTCCGAAAACGATTTTTGCGTTACAAGCGTGACAATATAACAGTATAACAGTTTTTGAAAAGCAAAAAAAAGGAAGTACAAGGGAACTGAGTGGAACAGAACTGTCCCTGTTTCCCGTCCCTGTTTTATTTATCTGATTTTCAGTGTTTGCTCGGTTAATAAATGTTATAAAAATGGCTCTGCCTTACCAAAACGATTACCCTATTCGGAATTTATTGTAAATTTGCAGTAAAATCGGAATAAATGATTATGGCAACGTATGTAAATAGACAGATTTATCTGCAAAAGCTGATTCATCGGCGAGACAATGGTGAGGTAAAAATCATTACGGGTACTCGTCGATGTGGTAAGTCGTGGCTTCTGAAAAAGGTTTATCATGACTATTTGGTGAGTCAAGGTGTACCTAAGAAAAACATAATCATGGTGTCTTTTGATGTGGATGAGGATATTACAGGGGAGGATTTGACCAATCCGATGGTTCTGAAACGCTATCTCTATTCCAAGATAATAGATGAAGATGCCAGCTATTATGTATTTCTTGCCGTAGGCAACTAAAAAAATCCACGGACCACACGGAGAACACAGAGAAAGATTTTCGTAGGATGATAAAGACCACTCTCTCAGACTTCAAACTTCAGACTTCATTTTTGCGTTACAATCCTTACAGCTTACAGTATTACAGTTTTTGAAAACGATTTTTTTGCGTTACAAATAACAGATAACAGTTTTGGAAAAGAAAAAAACAGGGAAGATTCTGTGATTGTACCTACTCATTATCTTCTTCTTGAGAATCTGCTTCCGAATTGTAAAGTGCTGAATATCAACACTCCCAAAAAGCAAAAAGTACCAAAAGAAACAAACTGGAAACAAAAATTTCAAAAACCCCAAAATGAAAACATCTGCTTAACATATCTTAACACGGAAATGAACGGAAATTTTCATTTTCTATCATTTTGTGCTGCGTTCCTGAAGGTGCAAAATCAGGTATTGTGAACCTTATTGTCGTTTCAGCAATCAGGTTGAAAAAATGGCTTTAGTTGGAAAAATGTGCACGAAAAGTGGGCTTTTCAGGTGGCATTTTATAGTATTTTCTGCGAAAATACAGTTGTATGTTTAACTTTCTACGTATAAGTCTCTTTAGTCTCACGGAATTTTATTAACTTTGCACCAAAGTTTATTTTAATTGCAATTTTATGGTCACTTATTTTGATGCATGTGAGATTCTTGAAATGCTGTCTGAAGCATCTGTAAAGGTGTTTCTGGACGGCGGTTGGGGTGTCGATGCACTTATAGGCAGAGAAACAAGAATACATAACGACATCGATCTGTTCGTAGAGAAGAAAGACTATGGTAAGGCCATATCCGTGATTACCTGGAAGGGATACAGAGAAGTTGTAATGGACTATACGACCGATAGCCATACTGTCTGGAAAGATGACAACGGAAGAATAATCGATCTGCATTGTTTCGAATATGTCGAAGATGGAATTCTATATGACGGATACACTTTCCCAAGCGAAACTTTCTCAGGTAAAGGAAATATCGGGAATATTGAGGTAACATGCATAAACCCGGAGGCACAGGTACAGTTCCATCTTGGATATGAATACGATGAAAATGATGTCCACGACGTCCTGTTATTATGCAGAACTTTCAATCTTGAGATACCGGAGCAATATAAAACTCCACTAGTGTCCACTAAATAAATTTAAGACTTAATTCTCTTACAGTTTGTAACTTCTCGGCAGGTTCGCTTTTGCCGAGCAAATCTACGAGAGGGGTTCTGTCCAACAATGAGACAGATAAAATTCTT
>NZ_NPJE01000061.1:0-26746 GCF_002251205.1 Prevotella sp. P3-92
CGCTATGTAAAGCGTTTTAGTAACACTTTTCCTGCATTGTAAAGTGATTCAGTAAAGGAATAAAATGAGAGTGAAGTAATTTAGTAAAATAACAAGAAAAGTGTAAAGTAGAATCAGTTAAAGTCAATTTCAATGAATTTGCAGAGGAAATTCAATGAAATTGCAGAGGAAATTCAATGAAATTGCTGAGGAAATTCAATGAATTTGCTAAAGGAAGTGCCGTCTGTGATGGTCTAATATTCAGTAGGCAAGCGAGTTATCTTCGCTTCCAACAATGGCTGTAAACGTAGGGGAATGGACGTAGGGAAATGCAAGACGAGAGAAAATATGGCAATCCGTGGTGTTGTTACAAAATGTTTTCGTAACTTTGCAAGAATGCTCAGCTTTTCTTTGCATAAAGGCAGTCTGGGGAATTGAGGAAAAACTGGGTTACGATTTGGCAACCGTACTCAATTCCACATTCTGCTATAATTTGCATCAAAGAACACCCGATGCTGAGCCAGCAACCGTACTATGACTCATCATCGAGTGCAAAGGTAATCATTTCTTTTAAATTACCAAAAACATTTATTGTTTATTTACTGTATAATTTCAATATTAATCTCCGTCTTGAACTTCCTCACATAGATAAAATCTGAAAGGGCGAAGTTCATGTGCTGAAAGAGCGTGTGAAACTGATTGATCAGATGCAAATCCTGTGTCAGTTCCTGGTCTAGGCCTTCGTTCCAATTAGGAGGAGGGCAGTCCATACCAATAAAAGAATCAAAGGAGTCATCTTCATCTCTTGGGAGTGTTAGCGTCAACACAGATACACCATCAGCATACATAGGATTCAAGTCACCATCACACAGTGCATACCACAAATCTTGTCTATCTTCACCCTGTATAGGATGCAAAACCGGATAGTCTGTATCGAGATAACATTTAGCAGTAAGCACCATCTCTTCGCCATCACCTTCATCTATGATATTTATCATCTTATTCCAAATACAATGAGCTCGATCGTACATTTCACGAAGTGCCTCACGCAGTGCATCATTGAAGGCGATAATATAAGGCAACATTTCTTTCTGATTTGCCAGAACCTGCTTGTTGATGATGTCTTTTCGTAGGGACAATAGTACATCATCATTAGAACCATAACAGCGATAATCATTAAATCTGTTAATAATCTCCCTCTCTAAAACCTCAACACAATAGTCCATATTAAATACATTTAGTTAATCCCACAAATTTCTATAATGCTTGCAGAATAGTTCAAGTCCTTCCTCAATGGTCTTTTCTTCTTCATCACTGAATGATGTAATATGTTTCAGCAACTCAAATGCATCAATCATCTTCTGAATGGCTTTATTCCATTCTGCTATTCCCTTAAACGCAGGACAATAGCCATGCTTGTCGAGAGCCTTAAATGCTTTTAATCGAGCAGCAATTATCCCAGCCAAACAATTGTCTGTGTTCCATACTTCCTCTATTGGATAGTCGTTCTTGTAACTCCAGTTCTCAGTAGAGTCATCTTTCTTCTTCCTTTTCATTCTAAATCAACATTGTTAATCCGACAAATCACGATAATACTTGCAGAACAAACCCACGCCTTGTTCAACAGTCAGTATATCTTCTTCATAAGAAGGTGAATAATCCTTCACCAATTCAAAAGCATCAATCATCTTCTGAATAGCCTTATTCCAATCTTCTTGATTTTCGAAATCTTCTGGCCATCCGTGCTTTTTATGAGCCTTGAAAGCTTTCAATCGAGGAGCAATCTCTCGTGCCAAATAGTGATAAGTCCCCCAGACTTCACTTATTGGATAACCATTTATATAGTCAATAGAGTCATCATATTTCTTTTTCATATTGCTTGCCAATTAATGGATGTTCAGAATTAAATGTTGCATAGTCGATGCGGACTTGTCTGCCCAAAGAAGGATCTGTGGCTACAAGGATGTCACTCGATTTGCAATTGCCTATAAGGAGCTTGCACAAGCGCTGTTCATCCTGAGTCAGTTCTTGGTGCCATTCGTCAGTGGTTAGAACCACTACCATTCTGTCTAATCTGGTATTGATATCTTCCATCTCCAGCAACTCGCATAGGTACTTGACCCCATTGGTATTCTCATCCGCATACGACGTGATAGTTTCTGGACTGAACAAGTCAGACTGAAACAGGCCGCACAATTGATTCATGCTCATATTGTTTCTTTCGTCACTCAAAGCCGGAATGGCCTGAACGATAAACCTGCTGATAGCTGCCATACGCTCATAGTAGTGTGCCATAAACTCTCTACGAAACATCTTCTTCCTTTTAATCTTGTTCATTGATGCGCTAATACACCAGAAATAATCTTTGGCCTTGCTGAACAATTCTTGTTTCTTTGATGGTGCTAATTCTCTAACAGAAGGTATGTAGCCACCATTTCTGCGGATGACGGAGAAATACTTCTCTGCACGCACCTTATTATATACAAAGTCATCCCATCTATCTTTGTGGTATTTATCGAGTTTGAAAAATCTGAATTCTTCCTCTTGATGTTCTTTCACAAAACCATAGAATGAAGTATGCCAGATGCAACAAGCCGCAATCTCTGCATTGGTAGCCTTTACCTCAGGGGCAATGACGATTTCTTTTGTCAGTGAATGCTCCCAATAATCTCCCTCCATAGGGTGGGCATCGAGATGTGGCTCAATGTCTTCGTCCCATTCACTCATGGAGATATGGCATACGTCAGAATTTGCATCATCATCATGCTTGGGAGTCATCAAGCGCAGCATATCGAAATGAATCTTATACCATTTCAAATTACCCTCTGCATCTGGATGCATATGCAAAAGACAGGGAGCCACCTCCTCAAAAGTAACACTGTTCAATAATTCTTTGAATGTCATAATTCTATTATCTTTATTGTTCACAGTGCAAAGATAAAAGAAACCCCTGCCGTTTTGGGGCAGAGGTTGAGCTTTTCTGCATCGCGCTTTATATTGTATTGTAACTAAAACCTGTAAGCCTGTAAGTATTACTTCTTTTCCTATTTTGTATTTTCTAATATGTTTTCTTTTTTTATTCCATTCTTAAACGTTATTAATTGTACTTGCTCAGTATTATTATCTTGTGGCTCATAATAACTAGGGCGATGTAAAACGACAAGTCTTTCCCTAACAAAATCCCTGTTTAAGTATTTCAGCACTTTATCGAAACAAGACTCTTCTGTTCCATCTATACGGCCTCGTTCCAACTGGGACAATCCTATTACACGAATGTTCTTTTCTTTTGCAATATGGTCAAGAAAATGCCAAATAGCATTTAGTTCTTCTTTCCTTTCCAAGCATTCTATACCTTTGACAAAATCCATCAATTCTATGTAGTCGAGAATAATGGTATCAAAAGTATATCTTCTCGACAACACAAACGATATATCCTCTATTGAAAGAAGAGGCATATCAAATATGCTACATTTCCATGCAAGAGTATCGTCATCCGAAGTGTCTACATTTATATGGTCAGACGCCATGTTGACATAAAGAACGCGTTCTCTGTGATAAGTTAACCACCTGGCAATTTTGCATGCAAATATTGTTTTGCCAACACCTGGACCAGATGCTAGGATTGAGACTTTTCCTTTTGGAAATAATTCATCTATCACTTTTATCTCACTTGAAAAACTTTTATTATCATTCTGCATAACTTTATTCTTTATATATTAATCACTGTGCAAAGACAACAGCCCCCTGCCGTTTTGGGGCAGAGGTTAGGAGAATGATTTGATTTTTATTTCGGGCAATCCGTTTCTCGATACTTTTTTATTTTGGCTAATAGCACATTAAAGAATTCTACGATTTTACCATCATCGGTACCAACATCAGCAACGAAGCAATCCTTACTATCCATTTTGAATACCTTCAACTCATCACAGGTCTCTTGTACTTTCTTCAGTAAATCCTCTGGATGATTGCCTTTAGTCATTAAAGAGAATGAACATTGCTTATTATCGTAGGAGATTTCTATTGAAATAGTGCCATTTGCTTTAATATATTTATTGTGGGCGTTGTTACAATAATATTCATATATGAGGTGTCCATTATGATCTATCATTATATTACACCCTTTAGCACTGATTTTTTGTTTTAGATAGTATAGACTTTCATTACCTTGGAGATTTATAATCCTTTGTTTTTGTTCAAAACGTATTATTTCTTCTTTGATGCTTGATGCTCTAATCGTTTCGCTATTTATAGTTTCTTCTTGATGATCTAAAAGGTATCCAATAGTTTTCCCAATAAGTTCCATCTCAATTGAAGAGTAATAATATGCCGTGTGTTTTATTGCAAGTACGTGGCTTTTCCCAGACATGCAATGACACATAGAATTCGGCACCAACACTTCCAATTTGTTTTCAGAAACTCGATCAAATAATTTCCGGCTTTGACTTCCTAGTAATAATACGACTTTAGGATGAAGAATGGATATAAGTTTTATTGTTTGTTTTGCACATTCTTCCTTTTTTATTTTTGGTATTTGACTTTCTTTCGTTGTTCCAAAGAAAATCATATTAGAAAGTACAAAATTGTCTGATTTCTCTAATAGTTTTCCTTTTCCTGTAAAATCGAGCATTTTATGTATTTTATGCCACAAAGCCCATCCCTTAATCTTCTTGTTTTCATCTCTATCTTCAGACATCACTTTTATAATGTCCTTGCCTTCAAAACACGGGTTCCCTTTTAGCAATTCCTCTCCAGTCTTGTTTTTTATCCCGCCGTCATATCCTGGATTAATTCCCAATATAAGTAAGTCGGGAGTTTGAGTAATATTACATAGAGGTGTTTGGGTGTAAAACCCTAAATTTGTTGATTGCTTATTATATACTTCAACTGTCTCTTTAGCCCAGTCAATAAGTTCTTTTTGAATATTCATAATATTGAAGTTCTATAATACATATACTAATGACAATTCCATGTCTTTCTCATCAGTATGAAGGTTTCTTGTCTGCCAAACAACATTTAAGCCATCCATGCAATCAGAAAGTTTTTCAAGTAAACCTGAAGGATCTGACGAACCACATAACGTTACAACGACTTTCTTTGAGGAACGTAGTTGGGCCTGGTATTCATTTCTGATATCGTCAATGATGCTTTGAATTTGCTCTTCATCATTGGCGCCTTTTCCTTTGATGCGGACTTCATTGACACTATCTGCATCGTAGAGGTCTTTGATGTCGTGGTAATCTATAGAAACAAGGCCATGTTGCTGCAAGATCCCACAAACAACAGCATCGACGTTTTTCCACTGATAGGGCCAAGGACCTTGGCAAGCATTGTATTCTTCAAAGGCAGCTTTACGCTTTTTGTCAAAGTCACGTCCAGCCTGTTCAAAATCCTCATCAGAAATTCTTTTTGCATCATATAGTTCGCCAAGTGCATCATAGTTGTCATAAAGACTAGGCTTTATGCAGCTTTCAAGGTATGTTATCGACTTGCCTCTGTAATCTGCATAGGCGATTTCTCGTCTGGTGCTATCACCAATATAGCCACCCACATTGATGACATAGATTTCATCTGCCAAGTTAATCTTTGCCAGATGCTGACGATCCAACATATCTTTTACACCTTCTGTCCAAACCACATCATCACCAGAGTGGCCAAACAGCCCCACAGAAATAACGATGTTGCCTTCAAGTGTCAGACGCTTTTGCGCTTCCAGGAATTCATCCTTGAAACGAGTGCTTCCACAGAGAGTTATAACCTTAAATCCATTTATCATATGTCTTATTTGTTTTAGGTGCAACAAAGATACGACTTTATTTTGAACAATAGTGCGTATTAACATAATTTCGTATAACTATCCATTTTCTTTAGGACCATAATAGGTCATTTCCCAAAAGAGGCCAGCTGCCAACTCCACCTCGCTGATTTCAACGTCTTTATCTACTCTCACTTTCATGCCCAGTACCTCGATCATATCTTTCTGGTCTGCTACTGCGTAGCAAAAAACATTCTTCTCTTTAACATGGCAATTCATATCAATGGATGGACTTGTATGCTCCCAACGAGATACAAGTCGGATATGGCGATTCGTAGGTTTTGTTTCGCACTCGGTCCATTTTTTATAAAGACCTCTGAACACCTCAATACTCGCGTCAGAGAAATGCCGCCCACTATTCACCATAAAGAGGTGATTTAAATGCGGTAGTATGCTTTCAAAGTCATACTTCTTAAATAATTCTGATACTGTCATATCGTTACATCTTTATAGTTCACGATGCAAAGATATAAGAAAGGTGTGCCGTATTGGGGCACACCTTATAAAAACATCATTATTATTATCTTTTCTTATTTCTCTTTCTTATATGAGTATAATAATGTAGAGTGGATATGTTGATAAATGACGTAACTAGTTCAGTTCTTCTGATTAATCAGATTGACTACGACTTTCACCATCACGTCTTTCTCTTCTGTCTTGCTCTCAGCAATCATCAGAGTTAGTGCTACGAGGGTGTTATCAGCCAGGCGTTTTGAACCGTCTTTGCGATAGAGAATACCATTATTGTTCAGGAACCACAAGAATAGCGTGGCTGCAATGCGTTTGTTGCCATCACTAAAGGAGTGGTTCTTCGTTACCAGATATAGCAACATGGCTGCTTTCTCCTCCACACTGGGATAGAGTTCTTCGCCTCCAAAGGTCTGATAGATCTGGCCAATACTGCTCTTGAAGGAGTCATCCTTCTCATTACCAAAGAGTGAAGAGCTACCAAATTTCTCACGTAAACCACTGATGGCTTCCATTGCATTCTCATAAGTGGCATGGAAAGACTCCTGCTTCGTGATTTTGTCTATCGTCAGTCGTTCGTAGTCGTAATTATCAAGTGTATCAAGCGCGTAGGTGTAATCGACCACGACATTCAGTAACTCCTGTGTTTCTATTGTATCCGACAATTCCTGATTATATAGCGTACGCCCTATCACTTGAACCATCTGGCGTAGTTCGCCAATATGCTCCTTGCGGATACGTTCATTGATGGCATAACCTTTTAAGAGGTATTGCTTCAAGACTTTGTTGGCCCATTTCCTGAACATCACCCCTCGACTACTCTTTACACGATATCCAACAGATGTTACCATTTCTAGGTTGAAATACTCCTTGTCATGCGTCTGAGTTTTATCCTTCATAGCACCATGCTGAGTGGTAGTCGCAAATTTTGCGACTACCTCTTCGGAGCCGGCCAGTTCCTCTTTTAGCGCATTATTTATATGCTTGCTGATAGTTTTATAATCTCTGCCATACAATGTCGCTATTTGCTGGCGATCTAACCACAGCATTTCTCCTTCCATCCTAACATCAAGTTGAATGGAGTTGTTCTCGTCTTTGTAGATTACAATCTGATCTTTTTTCATACAACTTAATTATTTGCAAAGATACATCTTTTTATTAATATAGTATGCAAAAAACGAAAATGTTACATATTTGAAGGAAGTTTTATAAAATTTCTCTGGCTATCCAGGCGCAGGCTTCTGCATCAGCAAGGGCATGATGATGATTAGCCAGATGATAACCACAGTATTCTGATACTGTATGCAACTGATGGTTGGGTAATTGTGGAAACGCTTTGCGAGAAGCCACACATGTACAGTAAAACTGATAATCCGGATAATCCATCTGATAGCAACGGAATACGGCTTTCAGGCAACTCTCATCAAAAGACTTATTATGGGCTACAAGGGGCAATCCCTCAATAAATGGCTCTATCTGTTTCCATACTTCTGGGAATATGGGGGCTTCTTCTGTGTCCTTACGAGTAAGACCATGTACCTGGCTACACCAATAATTATAGTAGTTGGGCTCTGGCTGAATCAGAGAGTAGAAAGTATCCACTATCTCACCATCACGCACTATCACTACACCCACTGAGCAAACACTAGTGCGCTCGTTGTTGGCCGTCTCAAAGTCTATAGCAGCAAAGTCTCGCATAATCAATCTTCCTTGTATTTATTCCACATGTGTTTGCAAATCTCAGCCACCTCATCACGAAACCATTTAGGCTCCAACACCTCAATATCGCAGCCCTGTGAAAGGACCTCCTGCCGGAAATCGAAGGTGGGGCGCAGACGAACGGTAAAGATACTGTATTCATCAGTCCGCTCAACCTCCTGTTGAGTATGATGTAAGGTGAGGGAACGGAGATAATTGGCTTGGCCTGAAGAAACCTTAAACTTAACAGTCTCGACCTTGACATTCTGATCAGCTATGATACCCAAACAATCATAGAAAAACTCCTCTGGTACAAAGTCTTTAGGATACTTGAAACTTGTCTCTTTTAATTCCATCCATTGAACACGGTCAAGAGCATAAATCATGATCTTATCATAATAGGGGCTACGACCAACAATATACCAACGCTGCTTAAAAGCTTTCAGGCAATAGGGCTCTATCTCAAAGGTGTTTGCCTCGTCTCTCGAAAAGCTTTGATAGGTCATGCCAAGCACTAGGTTCTTCTTCAGTGCCTCAAGAATGATGGGCAGATACTGTTCGCCATCTGGAATCTTCTCAAATAGTACCTTATCTTTAATACTTACGTTCTCTATCATCAGGTTGCTCACCGTCAACGTATTGAACAGCCAGCTGCGCATGGATCCGCTTCTCAGTTCGTCAGCATTCTCGATATAATAGCGGTATCTGCCACTCTGCTCGTTTTCAATGATGAGGCCAAACATCTCTTCAATAGCTATACGCCATTTATGAAATGTACGCAAGGGAAGTGGATTACCCTCGCTCAAGTCGTTGTCAAGCCAACTCTGGTTAATCTCCTCGTATGTAATCTTCTTGGCCTTATAGATAGTTTCTACCAGCCAGACATACTTATTTAATAAGTTCTTTGCCATAGTTTTATCGTTTGATGCTGCAAAGATATAAAAAAGGTGTGAATTATTGAGGCACAGGTTTGAAAAAAACAATTGATTTTGAAATCATCTTTTGTGTTCCAATTCAACATTTACCATTGGTTGCTACAACAAGGTAGTCTCTTTCCTTTACGGACAAATTCCGCAAAAGGGTGTAGCCTAATACGCACTTTTCTGTGGAGTGCCACACAAAGATGCTTGTCTGCTTTCTGATGAGCAAGCTCGGCGGACATTAGGGTTTTGTTTTCCTGAAGTGTTATTTCACAACAGGGAATTTTCAGAAAGAGCCTATCTGGTAATCTTGATGTACCTTTGCCCGCAAATTTCAAAAACAAAACAAGACATGGAAGTAGTATCAATTGAGCGCAGTACCTACGAGGAGCTGCTGACGAGCTTCAACAGCTTCGTCGCACAGATGAAGGCGATTGCCAGTAGAGGCACAGACAAAGGGTTGGGCGACTGGCTTGACAATCAAGATGTATGCCAAATGCTGAACATCAGTCCAAGAACATTACAAACGCTTCGTGACAATGGGACATTGGCCTATTCTCAAATCAACCGTAAGGTATACTATAAGCCTGAGGATGTAGAAAGGATTCTGTATGTTGTGGCTGGTAGGGATAAGGATGCCAAGTAATATAACCTCAAAACGAGCCGCCTATGAACGAACTGATAATGCCTCATAACGTTGGCGTGAAGAATGCGTTGGAGAACATGAAGGAGGTGCTTGCCCTATACAAGAAGGTGATAGGCAATTATCGCCCATTGCTTGATGGTGAACGCTACATAACAGACAAAGAGGTTGCACAGATTCTGAAGGTCAGCAGACGGACGCTACAGGAATACCGTAATGATGGTGTACTACCTTATATATTATTAGGCGGCAAGGTGCTTTATCGTGAGAGTGATTTGGAAAGGGTTCTGGAGAGTTGCTATCATCCTGCGTTTAAACGATAGGAAAAAAGAAAGAGCCGTAAGTGGTTCGTGTGCTGTGGGATTATAACGCAGAAAGACGGATGACAGACTTCGCTAATCATTCGTCTTTCTGCTTTGGAGTATTTATGCGCCGTTAGTGGTTATGCTCTCTTTATGTCCTTGAACGATGCGTTGAGTTTATTGCCGAGCATCGTCAGATCGTTGTCAAGTTTCTGGCTTGTGATTTTAGCATAAATCTGGGTGGTCACGATATTGGTGTGTCCCAATACCCGGCTCACGCTCTCGATGGGCATACCCTTTGAAAGCGCCAACGTGGCGAATGAGTGCCGGCCACAATGGTAGGAGATGGCTTTCTCTATGCCGCAGGCAGTCATCACTGTTTTCAGTTTCTTGCACATTGACCAGTAGTTCATCTTGCCGAACACAAGTTTCTCTTCCTGTAGGTGCTTGTAGCGGTCGATAATCTGCAAGGGAACGTCCATCAGTTTCACCTGGAAGGGGATGTTGGTTTTGTGACGCTTGCTGATAATCCACTTGTCACCATTGATGTCCACGATGTTGTCCGTGGTCAGGTTCTTCACGTCAATAAACGAGAGGGCGGTGAAGCAGACAAAGACGAAGATATCACGGACGAAGGCGAGATTGGCATCCTCGAACTCATGTGTTACGACAGCCTTTAGTTCTTCTTCGGTCAGGAACTCCCTCTCCTTGCAGTTTGGGCTGATGTGGAACTGTGCGAATGGGTTACGGGGAATCTTTCCGTTGTAATGCGCTCTCAATACAACACCTTTCAACCACATACAACGCTGCCAGATAGTTCCATTGGCAAGTCCTCGGTCAGTGCTTAGGTAGGCAGCGAAGTCCTTGATGAACTCTGGTGTCAATTCCAACATCGACATATCCGTGCGACGATAGTGCGACTGGATGAACTCTGCCACATCCTTCCGCGAACGTTCCATAGCCCAGAGTGTGCTTGCCGCTCTGTCCTTGTCCACACGTTTCTTCTGGTTTGCAATATCCTTGTCAAAAGCACTCAACAACGTTTCGTACTCGCTGCCAAATCCCTGATAAGAGTTGCGCACCATCTCAGCCGTCACAAAAGCCTCGCGGTCTGACAGGTGCTGATAGTGCTTGATGATCTGCGCCTTGATGTTATCCAGTTCGCGGTTAATCTGCAATGCCTCCTTGCTGCGACCTTTAGCGCAATTGCCCTTTACATCCCACATGTCAAGCGGGATCGTCTTCTTACAACTGAACTGGCTCTGAGTGCCGTTAATCGTAACCCTGCCCATCACAGGCACCACACCGTTCTTCTCCTTACTCTTGTTCACATAGAACAGAATGTTAAAAGTACTTTTCATGTTTTTTACTCCGTTTTTAATTTTGGCTGCAAAACTACTATGTTTTTAGGCATCCATCGCTATGCAAAATATTGCAGTTTGCGGAATAAGAAACGAGCGGTGAGAGGTGTATCATTCTGCTCCATTTTGCATGGACAGTTTTCTTATCTCCAAGGTCATAAATTGGGTTACGATTTGGCAACCTAACTCCTTCGCCGATCCTCTCCAATTTGCTTTATCCCTATTTTTGAGCTTCCCCGTTCTGCCCCGTCTTGCCTTTATTTTAGGCCGAATTGCGTTAATCTTCCAAAATCCGTTGCTCTTTACAGTCTTTTTCAGTAACTTTGTAGTCCATCCAGTACTAACTTCATATCATAACTAACAAATGAAACGAATTGCACTTTTCACAATCGCTATCGTAGCAATGACCCTATCGGCAATGGCAGCTACATCCGAAGGCACCAACAATTTCACTATCAAACGAGGCACCAATGTCAGTCACTGGTTGTCGCAAAGTAATGAACGTGGCGTTGCACGCAGACTCCACATACAAGAAGACGACTTCGCACGACTGGCGCAACTGGGCTTCGACTTTGTACGCTTGCCTATTGACGAAGAACAGTTTTGGGATGAAGCGGGTAACAAACTGCCCGAAGCATGGCATCTTCTCACCCAAGCACTCGATTGGGCAGGCAAATACCACCTACGCACTATTGTCGATCTACATATCATTAGAACCCACCATTTCAATGCTGTCAACGAAGGAAAAGCAAATGCCAATGTGCTATTCACTTCTGATAAGGCGCAACAGGAATTTATCAACATGTGGTATCAACTCTCTGACGTGCTCAAAGCCTATAGCAACGATGCCGTGGCATACGAGTTTATGAACGAACCTGTTGCTGACGACCATGAACAATGGAATCAGTTGATATTCAAAGTACATAAAGCTCTCCGCAAACGCGAGCCACAACGCACATTGGTTGTTGGTTCAAACAAGTGGCAGGGTACGGGAACTTTCAAATATCTGCGTATTCCTGAGGGTGATAAGAATATCATTCTCTCTTTCCACTATTATGAGCCAATGGTGCTCACACACTATGGCGCACCCTGGACTCCCATTGGAAAGTATAAGGGAAAGGTAAACTATCCCGGACAGATGATCTCACAACAGGACTATGAGGCTATTCCTGCCGACTTGCGTCCGACATTCGAACCATATACCAAGGTGTGGGATAGAGAACGCATCTGCCAAGATTTTCGTGACGCTATTGCTGTGGCAAAGAAATACGGTGTACAGCTCTTCTGTGGAGAGTGGGGCGTTTATGAGCCTGTTAACCGCGATCTTGCCTATCGGTGGACGGAGGATATGCTGTCTGTCTTCAAAGAGTATAATATTGCGTGGGCCACATGGTGCTATGATGCCGACTTTGGCTTCTGGGATCAGAAACGTCATACTTACAAGGATCGCCCACTTGTAGAACTGCTTATGGAGAAGTGATAAAACACCGCTATTATTGGAAAAGCGACAAACAGAGGGTTCTGCTTGTCGCTTTTCTGATAGTATAGCGAGGGAAACATGCCGCCTTCAGCGGTCAAATCTCCTTGTCGGTACCTGTCAATATATGGAAGCGGCGGGTGACAGCCTTGCTGATCTGCTTGAAATTGCCATAGCGCAGGTTGAGCAGCAGTTCCTCGATAGACCGACCGATCTTGATCCATGGATGGCCCCAGGCATTATAGCGATACATGCGCTCTTTATAGGTCACATCCTCGATGACATAGTGGGGATGGCGCAAAGGAAACTCTATCTCGTGGCTCTTCATGGTGAACTGACGACGCACACCGCGTGGCAACGTCTTGAAAGCAGAATAGTGGGCTGACTCATCCGTGGCCCCTACGTTGCTAATCATATTCTTCACAGGCATGACAGATAGTCCGGAATTGAACAACATCGATGCCCAGAAGATGGTTTCAAACTGAGGAACACCCGAACTGCGATGCAGTTGACAGGTGCGGATGAAGTCTTTCTTTATCTTGCGACGCTTGATGAGGTTGCGCAAGAGTTGCATATCATACTTGTCGTCCATAAACGTATAGTGCTCATCCCACTGGTTGACCACACGACTCCACGATGCCCAGCCCCAAATGGAGAAGGCTGAAGTGAAGAAATAGTCGTTGGGCACGTTGGGTGTGACCTCGTCCATGTTGTAACCGGCAACCATGGTAATACGCTCATCGTGCTCATATCGGTCGAGCATCTCCTTGCAGAAACGGAAGAAAGAAACGGTCGGTACGACATCGTCCTCTAATACAATACACTTGTCAGCAAGCGAGAAAGCCCACCGGTGGGATGTGAATCCTGCTGTCATGCAACCCAAGTTCTGCTCCTGATAGTTGCGGTGTACATCACAATCCCAGTCTATTTCCGCCACTACCTCACGACATGCCATGATGGCAGGAAGGTCCTTCTTGTTGCGAGGACCGTCTTGAAAGAGAAACAAGCGAGTGGGGCGTGCCTTACGTACTTGTTCAAATACCACTCTCAAACTGTCGGGACGGTTGAAAAACAGCATGAGAACGGCAATGTCTGTCTGTGCGGGATACTTCATAATCGATGTTGTTTGATTTGTATGATGGTTCGATAGAGTTTGATAACAGGCCGGCTGAGCAGCGGAGGCAATGCCCATACCACACGGTCGTAGAGCGGAATGCCTGCCGGCAGTGTGCCGATGGCCTCGATATAGTAGTTGTGGCGGACCTCCATGTGTCCGTCGCAGATGAATTTCTCGTATTCCTTCAACTGGTGAAGCACAAAGGCGCTGTGCAGTTCAGACCATTGCGGGGCAAGCGTCTGACGCAGCAGACGGTCGTAGAGCATCTCGCGTTCCAGAGTGCGGCGCCGTGTGTTGGGCACGCCCAGCGTATAGCGATAGACGCAATCGGTGATGAACCACACCCTGGGGCGCTTCATCAGCACCATCACCTGCATCAGTTTGTCCTCACCCTCAATGATGTCGCGCGGTGTGTCGAGGCATCCTTCCAAGATAGTACGGCGGAAAATGGCTGCCCACAACACGGGAAACCGATTCTTGCCGGCTATGATGGCACGCACCAAATCGGTGGGATTGACCTCACCCTGATAGACCACAGGCGACTGAATGCCGTTGTGGGTGCAGAAGGTGGCTATCACTTCATCGACTGAAGTCTGGCTAATGGCATCGTAGAGTGTGCGAAGGGCACCCGGAAGGAGTTCGTCATCGCTATCCACAAAAACGATATACTCGCCTTGCGCTTGCTCCACACCATAGCGGCGGGCGGCTGTCACACCTTGATTAGGCGTGTGGAACACCCGAAGGCGGGCATCGCCAGAGAGTTGGTCACATAGGTCGCCCGACCCGTCGGTACTGCCGTCGTCAACAGCCACAACCTCTATATCGTCCATATCTTGGGCGAGCAACTGGCGGAAACAGCGTTCGATGTATTCCACCTTATTATATATAGGTACGATGACGGATATTTTCATGCCTGATGATGTTTATGTGTGACATAGTGCAGACACTCGTCGAGTATCTGTGCGTGGGCGAGTTTCATGACGACAAGATAGAGTATGCCTGCCACAACAACGCGCGCCAACAGCAGAAGTGGGGCGATAGTCATCCACGATGTGGCATAATGGGTGGCTATCATGACAAAGGCTGCGGCAAAGAAAAACGGTGTGAGGTCGGCAAACACCTGCATGAAGCGAAGGCCTGTCAACCGATGAGCTGCCATCTGCCAAACTCCCAACCATACGATATTAAACACAGTGTAGGCTGCTACCATGTGCAGTACGCCCATGTGGCTGAGGGCTATGATGATGCCCAGTTGTATAGCTATCTGCAGAATGTTGAGCCACATGTTGATATCTGAACGTCCGTGACTGATTACGAGGTTCTGATAGAGCGTGTAAAACGGCATGAAGGCGCCGCCAATGCAAAGAATCTGTAAGATGGGGACAGCATCAAGCCATCCTTCACCAATGGTGGTCACAATAAATTCGCGACTCACCAACGAGAGACCCAATAGGGCGGGAAAGGCGAAAAAGGCTGTGAAGCGCAGCATTTTGCGGAAGATACGGATTTCGCGTTCCTGCTCGTTGCGGATTTCCACCAATACAGGTTGAGCCACCTGCATCACGGTATTGCTGATGAGCGAATGGGCCATCGTGTTCCATTTGCTGGCTTGAAAGAAGTTGCCCGTAGTGCGCATGCCCAACATATTACCGAAGATAACGGTCAACATATTGTTGCTAACGGTGGTGATGACCATCGTGACGAGGATTTTCATACTGAAACTGAAGGTCTGGCGAATGGGCGTGAAGTCAAAATCAAACGTGGGACGCCACTTGATGAAGAACAATCGACCTAATACCAATACCAGACTGTTGACAACCTGTTGGGCAGCTATACTCCAATAGGTCATCCCTGCCAGTGCCATGCTGATGGCGGTGATGCCCGAAATGATAAGGGCGGCTATAGAAACAATAGCCATCTCGCGCTGCATCATATTCTTGGTCATGTAGGCATTCATAGAGATGCCAAACGAAGAAATGAAGAACGACAGAAAGACCACGCGCGACAGCACCGTCAACTCTGGTTGATGGAAGAAAAGGGCAATGAGCGGAGCACAGAAGAATAATACACCGTAAAGGCAGGCACTCATCAACACGTTGAACCAGAATACCGCATTGTAGTCGCGATGTTGCGGCGCTTTCATGTTGACAACGGCAGTGGAGAAGCCGCTCGACTGTAAATTGCCGGCAATGAGCGAGAAGATACTCAATACACCCACCAAACCGTAGTCGGCAGGAGAGAGCAGACGACCGAGAAAGATACCGAAAAAGAGGTTGAGCAGTTGCGTTGTGCCACTGTTCAGCGCTCCCCACATGAGACCCTTGGCGGTCTTGTCTTTCAGTGATTCTGCCATGTCGCGTCGGTTTTATTATGCAAAAATACGCATAATTGTTTTAAGTTCAAAATATTTATAGTACTTTTGTCCTATAATATAAGGCAATGACTATGCAACAAATCACAGATATCAAAGAACTGCGAAGTTTGCAGATGGGAATACTCGACGACGTCGATCGATTCTGCAACACACATCATCTGCGCTATTCGCTATCGAGCGGAACGCTCATAGGTGCGGTGCGACATGGGGGATACATACCTTGGGACGACGATATTGACATCTATATGCCGAGAGAAGACTATGAGCGTTTCCTTGCCAGCTATGCTGATCAGGAAGGACGTTATCGGGTGCTCGATCCCAACAAGGAGTCGCATTATTATTATACCTTTGCCAAAGTGGTCGATCAGCGCACACGTATGGTGGAGAAAGAAACAAAGGGCTACGAGATTGGCGTATATATCGATGTGTTTCCCGTGGATTATGTGACGGATGATATGAAGCGGCGGCAACGGGTGTTCAAATGGAAAAAACTGCTCTACAAAATACGCCGTTGCAAGATTTCAAACGACAATCCGCTCCATTCGCAACTTGCCTATTGGGTCTATCGGCTGTTGCCCATATCTGTGGCGATGATAGAACGATGGATCAGACAACTTATCGTGCTTAAAACGCCTACGGAAACGCTATGCAACATGACCGAGGCGGGACCGAAAATGAAGGGATGTTTCCCCGCAGAAGATATGGCTACGGTGGTCGATATGCCGTTTGAAGACCGTACCTACAAGGCGATGGTGGGGTATCGCGACTATCTGGAACATACCTATGGCGACTATATGGCTCTCCCGCCAGAGGACCAGCGCGTCACCCACAAGTTTGAAGCCTATTGGTTGTAATACCCTTATGTCGGTGGTCGGTGGGTGGTCGATCAGTTAACTATCGACCACCGGCAATCTATTATACCACAGATGGTTATCGTGATGGGTGGTCGAGTGGTCGAAATTTTTAGAAAAACTGAATTTTATGGGCGCCTCTCTTTACGCGTTGGTAAAGACTGAAAGGCGTAAAGGGTCAGTTGCTGTATCGGCTGATGAGATTCATGCCCCAGTCATAGACTTGGTCAATATGGGGCGCAGGGATGTTGTGCTCATGTATCAGCCGATGGATAATGGCAAGACCATAAGGGAAATCTTCTGTGAAATAACGGCTGTGAAAGTCGGGGATATAGGTAGTGCCGACTTTTTCCATCGGTGACATAATGCCCTTGAAGGCTGTTATCGACTGTAGTTTGTGAGTGAGCGATGGTGCATCGGTACTCTCGTAATAATCGAGAATGGTGGGGATGGCACCCGGTGTCACATGCAACTTGTCGAGCAATTGCATGAACTCGGCATCCATCGCTATCAGTAGTGATGAGGCATTGTCGGTCCAGTTGGAATAAAATTCTGGTATGCTTTCGTAGGTGATGCCCTCTTGCCAGTTGTGCCACAGGTCGTAAAGACGTGAGGTGTGGAGCAATGGATTGCTGTTGGTCAGACTGGCTTCGTAGTGGGATGCCAATAGATGTGTGGGACAATGGAATAGTTGTTGTATCTCGCTGGCAATGCGGTTGGCATCTTCTCTACTTGCCCTTTCTACGGCAAGATTCAGCGACGACTTGTAACCCAACAGGTGGGCACTGTGTCCATAGACCTCAGTACGGGCGATGAAGGGCACACGCTGAAAACCAAATAGGGGAGTGGTGGAAGGAAGAAGTGACATGGCTTCGAAAAAGAAACCTGTGCTGCTGACGATACTTCCCACGGGGATGCCGGGGCGGAGAACGTCGCGCAGTTCGCTTAACACACTTCTGATGGCAAAACCTGGTTGGGCAAGAAGTAGCATATCTGCCTGCGGTACCACATCGGAGGCTGTGGAACTGATGGTGGAAAGATGTCCTTCAAGGGTTGTTCCTTCAGGAGTCGTGATATGGAGGGTATGGCTCCAGCGTTCGGGATGACGGGTGAGTAGAGTGACCTCACAGCCGTTGGCAGCCAGAAAACCAGCCACTACATGTCCGAGATTGCCACCGCCACAGATACAGATGCGTTTCATTGTGCGAGAATATGGAATGCTTCGATGAGCCGGTCGTTATCTTCGGTAGCGCGTACCGACAGGCGGATGAAGTTGCGACCCTTGAGTCCGTTCTTCGAATCGCAGTCCTTGATCATGATATTGAAGCGCGACAGGAGTTGCTTGGTCAGTTCGGCAGAAGAATAGCGGTCGGTCACCTGGCAGCAGAAGAAGTTGGCTTGTGTAGGCAACACACGCAGATAGGGTATCTGCTGAAGCAACTTACCGAAGCGGTTGCGCTCGGCAATGAAACGGTGGCAGGCTGCCATATAGTCTTTCTCGTATTTACCGAATATCTGCATGTAGAACTCGCCAAACGAGTTGATGTTCCAGATGCTGACATCGCGCTTGATATACTGGATGAGGCTGCTGTCGGCAGATGCCAAGATGCCTAAGCGCAGTCCGGGAACACCATACGATTTGCTGATGCTCTTCACTACGATAAGACCGTCATACTGCTCCAACAGGTCGTTGCGCAATAGGGTGTTGTGCTCGAAATCGTCGCTGAAATCCACAAACGACTCGTCGATGACCAGTCGGATATGTTTTTGTTTGGCCCACTCGATGAGTTGCAGCAAACCATCCATTGGGATGAAATTGCCAGAAGGGTTGTCGGGATTGATGAGCAACAGATTGTCGATGGGATACTCATCATAGAAGTTGATGAGGTCGTCGGCAGTATATGATAAGGTCTGTGGGTCGGGCTGATAAGCCACAACCTGTTCGGGTTGCAGGCGGTGGGGATATTCCTCAAAGGTGGGATAGACCACACCGATGCGTCCTTCCACATGTTCCATCATGCTCTTGATGAGTTCGGCTGCACCGTTGCCCACGACAACATACTGTTGGCGGATGCCGAAATACTTGCCGGCAAGAAGTGAGTTGACAAACATACCCGATGGATATTCTGTCAGTAGTGTGTCGAAATTGGCACGCAACTCATCTTTCATGCGAGTGGTGGGGAAGTAAGGATTGACCAGATAGCAATAGTCGAGCATCTTAGGGAAGCGCCAGTGACCACCGTAGCGATAGTTGAAACGATGGAGCATCTCATCGCCTTCGGCAAAAATGGTCTCGGCAATATCCAAATCTTGAATATCGTCTATCTCGTACCACTTCTCGTTGCCGATGGGTAAAGCCTTGAGCTCGGCATTGTCGAGAAGGGTGATGACACGCAACACTTGCTCGTAATACTCGTTGTTGCCTAATGCAGAACAGTAGGCTTCAAGGAATGGCACGTATTTATGGCATGAGAACTCGCGCGAGAACTTATAGATATTGACCGTCTTGTAGTATTGGTCAATATCGGCATAGTTGAAGGCTTTCTTCGGCACGAAGTTCACAATGTTGTAATCGCTATCCATCCTTACCATCGTACCGTCCATCCATGTCTCGTATTTGGCAACGAGGGCAAGGTTGGGGTAGGGGTTGTCGAGAATCATTCGGAACAGCTGGTCGCTGAAAATGAGGTCGCTCTCGATGAGCAACGTGTCGTCTTCAGTCATCTGTTGCTTCACCATCGACAAGGAATAGATATTGTTGGTCTTGTCGTAGATGGGGTTCTCGGCATATTCGATGTTGAGGCGTCCGTCGTATCGGTGGCCGATATACTGGCGCAATTCTTCGCCTTTATAACCCACCACGATGATGACGCGAGTGAGCGACAGCGTGGCAAGTTGACCGAGTAAACGGTCGATGAGGCGCACACCATTGACAGACACCATACATTTGGTGTTGTCGCGGGTCAGTTCGCCAAGTCTGCGGCCCATGCCAGCCGCCAGGATGATAGCCTGCATCTGTGGAGTATTAGGGAGTGTTGATAGAGATTATTGGGCTAGCCAAAGTGGGATTATCCCACCTGGCTGCCTGGTTTAACGTCTTTGCTGGTAGTTACCACGCTGAGACTCTCGTCGAAATCAACGGCAGAGAGTATCATGCCTTGGCTCTCGATACCCATCATCTTGCGTGGTTCGAAATTGGCTACAAAGAGGATGCGCTTGCCGATAAGGGCGGCAGGGTCTTCGTAGAATGCGGCAATGCCACTGAGGATGGTGCGGTCGGTGCCTGTTCCGTCGTCGATAGTAAACTGAAGGAGCTTCTTCGACTTCTTCACTTTCTGGCAGTCTTTGATGAGGCCGACGCGGATGTCGAGCTTCTCAAAGTCTTCAAACGATACGTTGTCCTTGATGGGAGCGGCTTTATAGGCTGCTGCCTCGTTGGCTTTCTTGGTGGCTTCGAGCTTGTCGAGCTGCTTCTGAATGACATCGTCTTCAATCTTTTCAAACAGCAGTGAGGGCTCACCCAGTTGATGGCCTGCCTCAAGCAAATCGGTAGAACCGAGCTGTTCCCAGTCGAATGAGGTGATATTGAGCATATCGCGCAGCTTTTTACTTGAGAATGGCAGGAACGGTTCGAAGGCGATTGCAAGGTTGGCTACCAGTTGGAGAGATATGTTGAGGATGGTTTCCACACGTTTCATATCTGTCTTGGCAACCTTCCATGGTTCGCAGTCGGTGATGTATTTATTGCCGATGCGTGCCAAGTTCATAGCCTCTTTCTGTGCTTCGCGGAATTTGAACTGGTTGAGCAATGCCTCTACGCGACCTTTCACGTCCTTGAATTCTTCCAATGCCTGGCGGTCAACATCCTGCAGTTCGCCACAGGCAGGTACTACGCCACCCCAGTATTTCTTGCTGAGTTGTAGTGCACGGTTGACGAAGTTGCCATAGATAGCCACCAACTCGTTGTTGTTGCGGTCTTGGAAATCCTTCCAAGTGAAGTTATTGTCTTTGGTCTCTGGTGCATTGGCAGTCAGTACATAGCGCAGCACATCCTGTTTGCCAGGCATATCAACCAAGTATTCGTGCAACCATACAGCCCAGTTGCGTGAGGTAGATATCTTGTCGTTTTCCAGATTCAGGAACTCATTGGCTGGCACATTATCGGGCATGATGTAGCCGCCGTGGGCTTTCATCATAACGGGGAAGATAATGCAGTGGAATACAATATTGTCTTTTCCGATGAAGTGGATGAGGCGGGTGTCTTTGTCTTTCCACCATGTTTCCCAGTTGCCCCAGCGTTCTGGTTCTTTCTCGCAGAGTTCTTTGGTGTTGGAAACATAGCCGATGGGGGCGTCAAACCATACATAGAGCACCTTACCGTCGGCTCCTTCGATGGGAACGGGAATACCCCAGTTGAGGTCGCGTGTCATGGCGCGAGGCTGGAGATCCATGTCGAGCCATGATTTGCATTGTCCATAGACATTGGGACGCCACTCTTTGTGCTCTTCCAGAATCCACTGTTTCAGCCAGTCCTGATATTTGTTGAGGGGAAGATACCAGTTTTTGGTTTCTTTCATCACAGGTGTAGAACCGCTGATGGTCGATTTTGGATTGATAAGTTCCAGGGGAGACAGGTCGCGTCCACATTTCTCACATTGGTCACCGTATGCTCCTTCGCTGTGGCAATAAGGACATTCGCCGGTAACGTAGCGGTCTGCCAAGAACTGTTTGGCTTCTTCGTCGTAGAGTTGTGTAGAGGTTTCCTCGGTCAGTTTGCCTTCGTCGTAGAGCTTGCGAAACCATTCTGCTGCAAACTTATGGTGTGTTTCCGAGGTGGTGCGGCTATAGATGTCGAATGAAATGCCGAACTCTTGGAATGAGTCTTTTATCATTTTATGGTAACGATCTACCACGTCCTGTGGGGTAATGCCTTCTTTGCGGGCACGGATAGTGATGGGCACACCATGTTCGTCGCTACCACCGATAAACATCACATCTTCTTTTTTCAGTCTCAGATATCTTACATAGATGTCTGCAGGTACATAAACTCCTGCCAGGTGACCGATATGCACACCGCCATTGGCGTAGGGCAGTGCTGCTGTCACTGTTGTTCTCTTGAATTTCTTGTCTGCCATTATATAATATGTTATTTTAATGCAAAGGTACGATTAAGTGAGCGAAATACAAAAGAAAATCCCATTTTCTTTTATATTTCCGAACGTGAGTACCTTAGACGCATCGCGTCAAAGGTAGTGCAAACTGAGCGAAATACAAAAGAAAATCCCATTTTCTTTTATATTTCCGAACGTGAGTACCTTAGACGCATCGCGTCAAAGGTAGTGTAAACCGAGCGAAATACAAAAGAAAATCCCATTTTCTTTTGTATTTCCGAACGTGGAGTAAAAGAAAACCGCCTGTCGGCAGGAATCTATATCCTATCGGCAGGCGGTGATGGTATGTGAGCGTTTCTCTTACAGGGTATCGAGCGAAAGACCTTCTTTGGGCAGTTTCTTATAACTCTTGCCGTTGATGGTGATGTCGGTCGAATTGTTGGCCTTGAAGATGTGACCAGTGGTTTGAACATGAATGTCGTTGAGTGTCACACCTTTCGTATGGTTGACTACGATACCTTCTTTCACGTTGTTTACTTCAAGATCGCGGATGTTGATATTGCTAACTGGCATCTCTGGCAGACCGTTGAAATAGGCTGCACGGCGAGCAGTGCGACAGATGACATGCTGGATGTCGATATTGCGGAAGCATGGCGTGGTTTCGTCAACCTTGAATACAGGCACACTCTGCTGCTTCTTCTCGTCGCCATCGGCTAATGCTTCAACGGCAGACTTGCCACCATAATAGAGGTCGAAGGTGATGACGTCGGTCTGAATGTCGAACATAGACATGTTGCGGATATAGATGTTTTCAACCACACCGCCACGACCACGGGTGCTCTTGAAGCGCAGACCTACATCGGTGCCGAGGAACTGGCAGTCGCTGACCATGATGTTTTTCACACCACCGCTCATCTCGCTACCTACTACGAAACCGCCATGACCCTTGAATACGGTGCATCCGCTGACGATAACATTCTCACAAGGAATGCCACGCTTGCGACCATCGGCATCCTTTCCGCTCTTGATGCAGATGCCATCATCGCCTACGTCGAAGGTGGAATTGACAATCAAAGCATTCTTGCAAGATTCCAAATCAAGGCCATCGCCGTTTTGTGCATACGATGGGTTGCGTACCAATACATCTTCGATGAGTACATTCTCGCACATCAACGGATGGATATTCCAGGCAGGAGAGTTCTGGAAGGTGACACCTTTCAACCATACATTCTTGCAGCTCACCAGGCTAATCATCACAGGACGAAGGAAACGCTTCATAGCATTCCATTCGGCTTCGCTCGATGGAGTGGCTGGCACGTTCATATTGGCATTGTTGTCAGCATTGAGTGCACCTTCGGTAGGAAACCAATAGTCGGCACGCTTGAAAGCACCACCACGTGAGGTAATGGCTTTCCACTGGGCTTCGGTCACCTTTTGTTTCTTCAAAGGACGCCAGAACTCACCATTTCCATCAATGGCACCTTGACCGGTAATAGCTACATTGGTGAGGTTGTTGCCTGAAATAGGCGACTGGCAACGACGGGTGTCGAGGCCTTCAAATGAAGTATGGATTAAAGGATAGAGGGCATCGTCTGGTGAGAAAAGGATGATGGCTCCTTTCTCCAAATGGAGGTTGATGTTACTTTTCAGTACGATAGGACCGGTAAACCATACGCCCTGAGGTACAGTCAGACGACCGCCGCCTTTAGCAGAGAGTGCTTCGATGGCTTTGCGGAAGGCATCGGTACAGAGTGAAGAACCGTCGCCAAAAGCACCGAAATCGCGGAGGTTGACTTCATTATCAGGAAATTGTGGACGTGTCACCTTATTCATCTCGAAGGGGAGATTGGTGTACAGTTCGTCGTAGTTGTCGCCACAAGCGGCATTGGCACCCATGCTCATAAGGCAGGCGGCAACAATGGCAAATAGTTTTCTCATGTTTATAATCTGTTGTTTAGTAGATGGGTATTGTTGTTTCGTGTGCAAATTTAGCGACTATTTATCACAATACAAAATATTCGGGCGGAAAAGTCGTTAATTACCTGCATATCTCACTCTAAGTGTTCGGGATGTGTTCGGGATGTGTTCGGGATGCACTTGGAAAGAGTTCGGCACCTAACCATTTGCAGAACTATGGAGTTTTTTAGCATGCCTCAAATCCGCAACTAAGTCCTTCAACGTCCTTCTTGCGTCTAAACTTCCTCTCATTACTGAATTATCAGATAAATTGAGGTAGAAATATCTACTGCAGCCCTCAATGTCCCCTTATCCCACAATGCGACTTGAGACAATACGCAGTATGATCCGAAAATATTCCTCCAAAAGGAGTGAGCTTCTCAGATTTAATTTGTATTTTTGCCATGTCTATCGTCGGATTCTCTTGTTTATTTTTTGCAACACTAAGATAAGTGAATTCTTCGACATGGCAAAATCCTGAGTTGCTCGGCTCTGCCGCTTGCCAAAGCAAGTAACCGGCTTTGCCGCTTAGCTATGCTAAGAACTTTTTGTTGCTCAGGTACTTAAAAAGTTTAATTTATAATAGTGTTGCGGAATTAAGGATAAATAAAAAGTATTATGAAGCATACTGCAATAGCAATAGCGTTAGCATTGTTCACATTGAGCAGCGCATCCGCACAGACAAAGTACAAGGAGATTGACAATGTCTCTTATGTAAGCCCCGAAGATACTTCAGTATATAAGCAGGAGCGGTGCAAGTTGGATGTATATTATCCAACTGATGCCAAGCGACCATTCAAAACCATAGTATGGTTTCATGGTGGCGGACTGACAGAGGGGCACAAAGACATACCCGGTGATTTGAAAAACCAAGGCATTGCCGTTGTTGCCCCTAACTACAGGCTCTACCCGCGAGCTCACAATCCACAATATACAGAGGACGCTGCAGAGGTCGTTGCATGGGTGGTGAAGCATATCAAAGAGTATGGAGGTGATCCGAGCAAAGTATATGTCAGCGGTCACTCGGCTGGAGGCTACCTGACACTAATGCTCTGTCTAGACAAAACGTATCTCAGTAAATTTGGCGTTGATGCCGACAGCATAAAGGGATTTTTCCCAATAGGCGGTCAGACTGCTACACATTATACTATACGACGCGAGAGGGGCATCTCTTTCACTTCACCAATCGTTGACAAGTACGCTCCTCTCAACAATGTCCGCAAACTTGCTACAAGGCTTGTGCTGATAACGGGCGACAGAAAGTTGGAACAGATGGGACGTTACGAAGAGAACCTCTATCTGAAATCTGTGCTTGAAGGTATCGGCAACAGTGAGATTCCCATTCATGAACTCAGCGGCTTCGACCATGGCGATGCAGGATGGCCGGGCAGAATACTGATGATGCAGTATATAAATAAGGACAAATGAACAACTATAGAATACGATGGACTGGCGGAATGACGGATCATAGCGAAGCAGGTAAGGTTCGTCATTTCAAGACCGAGCAAGGTGAGAGTTATGGCTTTTCGTATAAAGGAAAGATACATCTTGACCTTCGTAAGATAGATGCCGAGCTGCCATGTAGGATACCGATAGCCCAAATAATAGAAACTCTGGGAGTGAAATCGAACAGGACAATTTACAAGTACCTTTAGTTAAAAGGGATTACAGCGAATAGAAAATGAATTATTGGCCAATAAACAACGAATTTAGTAGTTGCTTGCTTGAAAAGACAGATTGCTTTACGAAAAAACATAAAAGATTTGTATATATCATATATATTATGTATCTTTGCACCAAAATAGGAGAATTATGGAAGCAACAGTAAGAAAGTCCACCAAGCCAGCCATGCGTCGCAAGGTCATAGATATTAAGCCAGATACATTCCGTGGCTTGTCTGTAATTGCCGCCAGTCGTGGCACCAACCTGAAGCGATTCATTGAGCGTAGCCTCGATGAATTGGTTGAATCCTATGATGATGCTACCATATACAGGTATCTTCAGCAGACGGACCCGGAAGGCATGGAAATGCTCAGTGAGGACGAACAGGCAGCATTTGAGAAGAAATATGGTCTATGAAGATAAAGTTTTCAAAGAGCTTTTCCAAGGCCGTTGATAAACTGTCTGGCAAACAGCTTGGCAGTGTTCTCGATGTTATTAAGGAGGTGAAGTCCGCTGAAGGCATAGAGGATATAACTGATTGCACACGCCTAGTAGGTTACCATTCTGTTTACCGCATCCGCATCGGTAACTACCGTGCATTCTTTACCTTTCATATTGAGATTGTCGATGATGTGGTGTATTTCAGGTATCTTGTATCAAGAGGGCAGGCATACACGAAGAAAGTCGAGAAAGAATTAAAGAGACTCGACGATTAAAATATCCCGCCCAGATACTGATGTTGAAGGCGTTAAAAGTTTTGAGTTGTCGTGGAAATGGGCAACATCGTTTAGAGGCTAAAGCCTCGCTGAGTATCAGCATTACCAAGGAGAAAAAGGGGCTCTAGTTTCCAGAAACATCAAAGGAGTGCCGTAACGGATGGCAGTTCACGGCTCAGTAGATAATTAGTGGGGGTAAGCGTATATCATGGAAAGTCTGTAGAGAAAGAATTTCTCATCCCTAATTCCCCTTAGTGCTGCCCTGAAGGACTTGACTTTGGCGTTGAAAGACTCTGCTG
>NZ_NPJE01000062.1:0-172343 GCF_002251205.1 Prevotella sp. P3-92
TCCTAAAAATCGACGGTTCGTAAATTCACCCAAGACTGTACTCATAAAAAGTAAGTCTCGCTTCTTGTACTACTACTTCTCTGTTTTATGTAAATCTTTCAAAGAACTCTTCCTTCAGTGCTTGTCACCAGTTTTGTGGTGAAAGCGAATGCAAAGGTACGTACTTTTTCGATATCACCAAAGAAAATCCATGTTTTTTTTCATTTACACACATTATTTTTCCGTTTCTTTGACACTACATTTTTCTACACCTTATTATATATATGCACTGTTAAACTTTTGCCGTACGTTTTGTACATTGGAAAAGGTTCGTGAAGTGGCTTAACATTTGGAGGTTAAATAAAAGAAAATTGGAGCAGAAGGAGGCAATGGATAAGTTTTTCTCTTAGGCTGTGTTCGGGATGTGTTCGGGATACGTGAGAACTTCATTCTTATCAAAAGCGTCTATCGAATTATTGTAATGTTTCCCAAGTAAGTTTGATATAAGTCCGATGCAAGTCCCTTTTTTAGCGAACGATATTGGATCTTAGTGGGGACTATCATGAAAATTAGACTTATATAGTCTTGATAGAATTTAAGTGAAGAAAAACAAAGATCCCACTTTAAAAGGTCAGACCTGTTTTAAAGTGGGATCTATTAGATATTATCTTTTTATTCTCTTTTTCCAAAAATACGGAGAAGATATAAGAAGAGATTAATAAAATCGAGATAGAGTGACAATGCTCCGAGTAGAGCTATTTTTTGCGCTGATTCTCCAGCATCTGGAGCTTGTGCAAGCATTATTTTTATTTTTTGGGAATCGTATGCTACCAATCCTACAAAGATTAATACTCCGGCATAGGTGATAAAGAGTTCCACTCCTGTGCTTTTAAGGAAGAATACGTTTACGAGTGTGGCAATGATTATTCCCACGAGAGCCATCATCGCCAAGCGTCCTATTGATGTAAGATCTTTCTTTGTCGTATAACCAACAACTGCCATGACAGCAAATGTTCCTGCCGTAACCAAGAAAGTAGAAGCAATGGACGATGCTGTATAGATAACGAATATACTAGAGAACATAGCTCCGTTGATGACGGAATATAGTATAAACAGAAGTGTAGCTGATGTAAGCGACAATCTGTTTATGGCAGCACTTACTCCTATAACAATGGCAAGTTGAGCTATTACCATTCCCCACAACAACATTGAGTTGGAATAAATTGTCATGAGTACACCAGGACTTGTAGCTACGGCATATGCTGTGAATCCTGTAATTGCCAAGGCAAAAACCATCCATGTATAGACTTTACGCATCAGAGCGGGAAAGGCCGAAGAAACTTCCCATTGTCGCTGATATGCGACGCGATCATTTTCAAAATAATTGTTATTCATATTCGTTTTGTATTTATTCGTTTGCAAAGTTAGTCATTTTTTTCGCTAGTTGCAGCATCAATAATATTAAAAAAAAACAAAGGAAGTTGGTAGTTTCTTCATTTTTTTCTACTTTTGCAGTTAAATAATCCATAATTTAATAAAATAATGAAACGATATATTTTTTTTGCGCTGTATTTCATCCTTACACTGGCTCATGAAGTCAATGCTCAGACCATTAGCTTCCCTCATCCATGGGCGCATAAGCGCGTGGCTTATTTTGGTGATTCAATTACTGACCCCAACAACGATGGTTCTAAATTGAAGTTTTGGAATTTTCTAGAGGACTGGCTCGGTATTACACCTTATATATATGGTGTCAGCGGTCGTCAATGGGACAACATTCCCACCCAAACAGAAAAGTTGCATCAAGAACATGGTGATTCGGTTGACGCCATCATCGTTTTCATCGGTACCAACGACTTCAATGCCGGTGTTCCCATTGGAGAGTGGTATGACATCAAAGAAGAACAAGTCATGGCAGGCATACACGAGCCCAAGCACATGGTAACTCGTAAACGTATGTATCCTATAATGGATAAATCGACCTATCGTGGACGAATAAACATCGCCCTCGACAAATTGAAACGCACCTACCCTACCAAACAGATAGTATTACTCACTCCAATTCATCGGGCAGGTTTTTATCGTAATGAAAAGAATTGGCAACCTACAGAAGATTATTACAACCTCTGTGGCGAGCCCTTTCAGCGTTATGTAGAATCAGTAAAAGAAGCCGGTAATATCTGGGCCGTTCCTGTTATCGATCTCAACTCACTTTGTGGTCTATTCCCCATGATGGACGAATATACTACATACTTTAAGGACAAGGAGGTTGACAGACTGCATCCCAATGATGCGGGTCATCGTCGAATGGCTCAAACTCTTCTTTACCAACTGAGTACTCTCCCTTGCACATACTAAACAAACAATAATAAACAAGCACAATTCTTTTATGAAAATCGGACTATTCATCCCCTGCTATGTAGATGCCGTTTATCCGGAAGTTGGTGTTGCAACTTACAAACTGTTGCGCCATCTAAATCTGGATGTCACCTATCCACTCAAGCAGACCTGTTGCGGACAGCCCATGGCCAATGCCGGTTTTGAAAACGAAGCCGTTCCTTTAGCCAAAAAGTTTGAAGACAAGTTTAAGGAGTTTGATTACGTCGTAGCTCCCAGTGTATCATGTACCGCGTTCATTAAGCTCAACTACCCAAGGTTGTTGAAAGGAAAGCACGAATGTCAGACGTCTGACAAGATTATGGACGTTGTAGAATTCCTTCACGACGTAGTCAAGGTCAATCAGCCCTTAGGAACATTCCCACACAAGGTAAGCCTCCACAACTCCTGTCATGGTGTACGTGAACTGGGCCTTTCTTCCCCATCAGAAGAGCACGTCGCTCCATTCAACAAAATCAAAGACCTTCTTCAATTAGTACAAGGAATTGATGTTGTAGAGCCTGACCGTCCAGATGAATGTTGTGGCTTCGGAGGAATGTTCTCCGTAGAAGAGACCGCAGTGTCAACGCAAATGGGCATAGACAAAGTTGAACGTCATATTGCGACCGGTGCGAAATATATTACCGGTGCCGACTGTTCTTGTTTGATGCACATGGCCGGAATTGCCCGTAAACAAGGCAAAGACATACAATTCAAACACGTTATTGAGATTCTTGCCTCAGGCCTTTAACAAGACTTTATGTATTCCTATTAAAACGCATGCACTATGAGTACATCACATTCAAAAGCAGCCAAAGAATTCTTAAAAAACCAAGAATATGCAAAGTGGCACGACGCCACATTTTGGTCAGTTCGCACCAAACGCGACAAGATGGCCTATGGACTTGAAGAATGGGAGCAATTACGTGAGAAAGCTTCAGCTATCAAGCGTCACACCTTGACCCATCTTGACGAATATCTAGATCAGTTTGCCACCAATGCTGAGAAGAACGGAGTTATTGTACATTGGGCGAAAGATGCCAATGAATTCAATGAGATCGTCTATGATATCTTGAGCAGCCACCATGTTAAGAAGATGGTGAAATCAAAATCAATGCTCACGGAAGAATGCGAGATGAATCCCTATTTGGAAGCACGTGGCATAGAAGTAGTAGAAACCGACCTTGGTGAGCGCATTATCCAATTGAAAGGTCAGAAGCCGAGTCATATCGTAATGCCCGCTATTCACCTGAATCACAACGACGTAGGTGAATTGTTTGAAGAAAAGCTCAATTCAGAGAAAGGAAACCACGATCCCACGTATCTAACCTATTGTGCCCGATTGAGTTTGCGCAATGAGTTTCTTACTGCAGATGCAGGCATGACAGGTGCCAATTTCGGTATAGCCGAAACTGGTGATATAGTGGTGTGTACCAACGAAGGTAATGCAGACATGTCCACTTCCTGTCCGAAACTACATATTGCCGCAATCGGGTTAGAGAAAGTCATCCCCAATTACGATTGTCTTGCCGTTTTCCAGCGCATGCTCTGCCGTGCAGGAACAGGCCAACCCACAACAACATACACCAGCCACTTCCGTAAAGCTCGTCCTACAGCTGACAATATGCACATTATCTTAGTTGATAATGGCCGTTCGGAGTGGATAGGCAATCCTACCCATTGGGAATCTTTGAAATGTATCCGCTGTGGTTCATGTATGAACACCTGCCCTGTTTATCGCCGTAGCGGTGGTTATTCCTACAGTTATTTCATTCCAGGTCCTATAGGAATCAACCTTGGTATGCTTCGTGACAGTAAGAAACATTCAGGCAATGTATCAGCTTGTACGCTCTGCAACAGTTGTCAGTCAGTATGTCCTGTCAAAGTAAACCTTGGAGATCAGATATACCTTTGGCGTCAGCAGTTAGATGAATTCGGCACAGCCAATCCACAGAAGAAGTTAATGTGTAAAGGTATGACTGCACTTTACAACCATTCATGGCTTTACAACCTTGCCACGGGCATGGCCTCATGGGCCAATATTCTTCCATCGTTTGTTCTTAACAATGGTCTGAATCCATGGGCAGAAGGTCATAAAATGATGCAATTTCCCAAGAAGCCTTTCCATGAGTTAATTAAGGAATTAGACAAATAACACCCTATCATACAACAGATTATGAGCAACAAGGAAGATATACTTAAGAAGTATCGTTCAAATATTCATGAACGTTTTGAAATGCCCGATCTAAGTGACATCACGCCCATTACTTATAAAGAACCACTTTCTCAATTTATAGAAATGAGCAAGAATGTTGGTGGCAACATCATAGAAGTAAAAGAGAATCAAGATATTAATGCTCTGGTCAAAGAACTCTATCCTGATGCCAAAGAGATTGCCTCCAACCTCTCCGAGATTACCATCGCCACACGAAATCCCGACACAATAGAGAATGCTCAAGCTCTCAACGGGACTGACGTGGGTATAATACGAGGAATGTTTGGTGTGGCAGAAAACGGATGCATTTGGATTCCTCAGCAAATGAAAGAAAAAGCCGTTTGTTTCATCTCCGAGAATATCGTCATTCTACTTCGTAAGTCTCAGATTGTAAACAACATGCACGAAGCCTACAAGCAGATTGCATTCGACTCGAAATATGATGGTTACGGTACCTTTATTAGCGGTCCATCAAAGACAGCAGATATTGCCCAGGTATTGGTAATGGGAGCTCAAGCAGCACGAAGCGTTACTATTCTTCTGATGCCAGATTGATGTTTGCATCAATGGATACTCCCTCCTAATGAGCTAATGAGGGTCAAAAAAAATCATTCAAGAGGCGGGCAATATGGTCTGCCTCTTTTTCTTTCATCATTGGATAACAAGGCAGACTCAATTCCTGCTTATGAATCAGCTCCGTTATAGGGAATGAACGTTTTAATGCAGGATAACACTTCTGTAGATGTGGGGGAACTGGATAATGGATTACCGTTTCCACATCATGTTCTTTCAGATATGTCTGAAGTTCATTTCGTTTTTCACAAAATAGAGGATAGATATGATAGACAGCCCGAGAAGACATTTTTGCTGTTCGAATCAATGGATTGTTAATCAGTTTATCGTAGATGTTAGCAATATTTCGTCTGCTCTGATTATCCGAATCCAACCATGACAGTTTCACATCAAGAACAGCCGCTTGTATTTCATCTATTCTCGAATTTCTTCCACAGCGTTCAAACAAATACTTCTGGGAACTACCATAATTCCCTAATTCTCTGATTATTTCCGCCAATTGTTCGTCATTGGTTGTAACAGCTCCAGCATCACCTAATGCTCCAAGATTTTTTGTTGGATAAAAACTATGTCCTGCTGCATCTCCCAATGCCCCTGTTTTTATACCATTCCATTCACATCCATGAGCCTGCGCATTATCCTCCACTAATTTCAGCTCGTATTTCTTACAGATTTCAGCAATACGTTTACTATAAGCACACGAACCATATAGATGCACGATCATAACGGCACGTGTTCGTCTGGTAATCGCCTTTTCTATCTGACTTTCATCAATTTGCAACGTTTCGAGATTTGGTTCAACAAGAACAGGAACGAGTCGATTCTCTGTAATAGCCAATAAAGAAGCAATATACGTATTGGCAGGTACGATCACCTCGTCTCCTTCGTTTATCACTCCCATTTCTTTATATGCACGAAGAATCAGCCACAAAGCATCAAGTCCATTGCCACAGCCTACACAATATCGCGTTCCAATATAACGGGCATAATGTCTTTCAAAGCGTTCTGTTGCTTCCCCTCGTAGATACCACCCACTCTGTAAAACAGAATCTATGGCATCATGTAATTGCTCTTTTCTATGGTCAGACAATAATTTCAAATCGCAATATTTCATATCAAAGATTCCATTGGTACGTATCATAACAAATGCTTCTCGCCCCAAATCCTTCTTTTTGATAAGCCAAGGAAGCATTCAACAGGCAACTGTCTGTTGCTGTTGATTTTCCGAAATCAAAATAGTGGCATTCTTGCGGAAGATTTTCCAGAAGGAAATCGAAAAGGCAATCAAGTACATGTAAACGTTTGCCTTCAGCAGAAGCAGATATATACTGCACATGAACTACATTTCGAGTCATGTACAAAACAGTTCCTCCCATGACACGACCATTAATCTCTGCCACAAAAAGTCTGATTTGTTTTGGAAAAAGATGATGAAGCAAATGTATTTCATCTAACGTATGAACAGGAGATACGCCATATTTTGTCTGTAGATTCTCAGTCAGAATATCCCAAAAATCAGAATAGTTTTCCCCCCCACGAATAACACAACCATGTTGAATTGCTTTTTTAGCTCCTTGTTTACGGATATTCCTCCATGGTAGCAAATGATTTGTGCAGGCGACAGCAGCCACATCACGTCCCACGAGTTGAGCTTTACATACATTATACAAAGCATAAAGATCCTCTTCTGCAGCATACTGATGATAGATCCATGGTACTGGTTTATAGAAGACTGTCCTAAATCCTTGGTTTCGCAGGTAATCATTCATTTCTGCAAACAACACAGATATTCTTTTTGCAGTAGCCTTTTCATCCATTATCAATCCACCGTACGTCAATCCATTATGTGAGCAAAGCGTATCTCCGTCTTTGTGGGCAGGTAACAAAGCGACCAGTCTTCCTTCAAGATAAAACATCAATGAGGCATCCTGAAAACGATCAGCATGATAATCCATATAATGTCTGTCGAAAAGGAACGTGGCATTTTTAGAACGCTCCACAAAAGCATTCCATTTTTCGTATTCAGATGAATGGTAAGGAGTTATTTGGAACATTTCACATACTTCAAAAACTCGTTGTAATCATCAATATAATCTGCGGCATTATAACCTTCTGATGCTAAAACCAAACAAACAGCACCTGGTGAAAATTGATCAAGAGTCACCCATAGTGTCTTATCAATGAACAATCCTTGATAGGGATTATTGAGAAGTATCGTTTTTCGTTCGTAGCCATTATCGAGTGTGACATGACAAGCGCCACTCACAGCAACAAGAAGTTGCTGGAGCCGGCGATGTGCATGTCCTCCCCTACTGCCGTTTTCTGGGACTTCATACAACCAATAAACCCTTTTTATATCAAAGGGCACGTTATCGAAAGCCTCTGCAACGGTGAGGTTTCCCCTTGAATCGGCAATTTTTGGAAGAGTAATCAGTTTAGTGTTCAATTTTTGCATAAGGATCTGTTCCCAGCACAGTCTTTGCCAATCGTTTAGCTTTATTGCGCAAGGCATCAGTATCGGCATCAGTATCACCATAGCATAGGACCACACCCATGCGTCTTCCCGGATGAGCTTCTGGTTTTCCGAAGATACGCACTCGTGTGCATTCCTCTTTTAGTGCATCGACGAGGTTGTAATCAAGTGGACCTTTCTTTTCTATAGGCGAAAGGACTACCGCAGAAGCGCCTGCATGTTCCAGTCTAATATCGGCGATAGGCAAGCCCATGATAGCTCTGAAATGAAGTTCAAACTCCGATAGGTTTGTTGTATGTCCGAGAGTTACCATTCCCGTGTCATGTGGGCGAGGGCTCAATTCAGAGAAAATGACTTCTCCTTGTTTGGTCAGGAAGAATTCCACGCCCCATATTCCGTATCCTGTCAGCGCTTTAGTCACTTGGTCAGCCATATGCTGAGCTTGTGCAAGAGCCTGTTCTGATATTTTATAGGGTTGCCATGACTCGCGATAATCTCCGCTCTTTTGTACGTGTCCGATAGGTGGGCAGAATATTGTTGGAGCGTTTTTCTGTGTCACAGTAAGAAGAGTGAATTCAGATTCAAAATCAATAAATTCCTCAATAATCACCTCTTTTACATCTCCACGGCTACCTTCCATAGCATCTTTAAAAGCCTGTTCAAGTTCGTCATCATTGTGTACATAGCTTTGTCCATGTCCAGAAGATGACATTAGTGGTTTTACCACACATGGGAATCCGATTTCGTCTGCAGCTTTTTTAAATTCATCAAATGTTTTAGCGTAAAAATACTTGGCAGTACGAAGACCCAATTCGCGTGAGGCCAGATCGCGGATAGCGCGTCTGTTCATAGTAAAATTCACGGCGCGAGCAGAAGGTACAACTTGAATGCCTTGTTTTTCAAAATCAAAAAGACGTTCTGTACGGATTGCTTCAATCTCAGGAACGATAAGATCTGGTTTATGCTTATTGACGACAGCCGTAAGGGCATCACCATCCAGCATAGAGAAAATCTCTCGCTCATCTGCCACTTGCATGGCAGGAGCATTGTCATAACGATCGCATGCCACCACGTAGGCACCTGCACGCTTTGCGGCAATTACGAACTCTTTACCAAGTTCTCCGCTTCCAAGTAGTAATACTTTCTTCATTAATAATGTTAATGTTAAAATTATGATTGTTGTGAATACATATTGTCATAGTATTTCTGATAGTCTCCCGAGGTCACATTATCGAGCCAGTCCTGATTGTCGAGATACCAGCGTACCGTTTTCTCTATACCCTCTTCAAACTGTAATGAAGGTTCCCATCCGAGTTCTTTCTGCAATTTTGTAGAGTCAATAGCATAGCGCAGGTCATGTCCAGCTCGGTCTGTTACGAAATTAATGAGATCCATATCTTCTCCTTCTTTACGTCCGAGCAACCTGTCAACGGTTTTAATCACCACCTTGATAATATCGATATTCTTCCACTCGTTAAATCCTCCGATATTATAGGTATCAGCTATTTTTCCTTTATGGAAGATCAGATCAATAGCTTTTGCATGATCTTCCACGAAGAGCCAATCGCGTACATTTTCACCTTTTCCATATACGGGCAATGGTTTGCGATGACGTATATTGTTAATAAACAAAGGAATCAACTTCTCCGGGAACTGATAGGGTCCGTAGTTATTAGAACAGTTTGTCACCACTATAGGCATTCCGTATGTATCGTGGAAAGCTCTAACGAAATGGTCAGAACTTGCCTTCGATGCAGAATATGGAGAGTGTGGGTTATACTTTGTTGTTTCGAGGAAGAACTCTTCTCCGTAAGCCAGATGGTGCTGTGCAGACGAAGCTGTTGTAGTATATGGTGGTTTGATACCCTCTGGATGTGTCAGTTCAAGAGCTCCATACACTTCATCGGTAGAAATGTGATAGAATCGTTTTCCTTCATATTTTTCGGGCAATGACTCCCAATAGAGTTTTGCAGCCTGAAGTAGCGCGAGTGTTCCCATCACATTGGTTTGTGCAAATGTAAATGGGTCTTTGATAGAGCGATCCACGTGACTTTCTGCGGCAAGATGAATGATGCCATCGACATGCTTTTCTTGCATGAGTTTATAGAAGGCGTCGAAGTCGCAGATGTCCATTTTCACAAACTCATAGTTAGGTTTATCTTCCACATCTTTAAGATTGGCCAGATTACCTGCATAAGTGAGTTTATCGAGGTTGATGATGTGATACTCAGGATACTTGTTCACGAACAGGCGCACTACATGGCTTCCTATAAAGCCTGCGCCACCAGTAATGACGATTGTTTTCATATCTATCTGCTTCCTATGGTTTATAAATGATGACCAAGAGTGATGACCTCACAGTCTTTAAATTCATTTTTATCTATGGTCAGTCTGACCAGTGTGCGTTCCTTGTGCCAACCTTGTTGTCCGGCAGCACCAGGATTGATGTGTAAGAGACGAAGTGTCTTATCGTATTTCACTTTAAGGATGTGTGAATGTCCACTGATAAACAATTGTGGCGGTGAGGCATAGATTTGTCCTCTTATGCTGGCATCATAGTTGCCAGGATACCCACCTATATGTTTCATAAGCACTTCCACATCTTCACATTTCCATCTCAGCACTTCAGGGTACATCAGTCTTAGGTCTCCTCCGTCGCAGTTTCCGCAAACAGCCCGTAACGGTCTGAAAGCCGCTAATTTTTCTGCCACTTCTACCGAGCCAATATCTCCAGCGTGCCATATTTCGTCACACTCTTCGAAATAGGTAAGATATTTATCATCCCAATAAGAATGTGTGTCACTGATGATTCCGATTCTCTTCATATTTCTTTTTGTTTCAATCGAGGTCGAGATATTTTCTTATGAAGTCAGCAATGATGTGTTCCGTTGCTTGCAATCCAAGTTTTGAAGAGTCGATACAGAGATCATAAGACGAAGCATGTCCCCATTTCTTTCCGGTATAATAATTATAGTATGCAGCACGTTTTGACTCACCGTTTTCAATGAATTTTCGTGCTTCCTCCCTTCCTATATTTTGTTTATGCATCACTTGGTCTATGCGAAAATCCATATCTGCAGTAACAAACACGTTGACGACATTAGGGTAATCACGCAGCACATAGTCAGCACATCTTCCAACAAAGACGCACGAAGACTCTTGTGCTGCCTTTCTTATAGCATCGCTTTGAAATTTGAAGAGATTCTCTTGCGAGAAGTCGTTGCTGTACATGTTATTATCCCCCATGTGAGGTGCATGCAGATGAAAGAGTGTTCGCAGAAATCCACGTTGTTCATCATTCTGTTCGAAGAATTTTTCGCAGAATCCACTTTCCTTGGCAGCCAGGTTAAGCAATTCTTTATCGTAGTATTTCGCATTGAAATCCATGGCGAGCATACGTGCGATGTCGTGTCCGCCACTACCGAGTTGTCGGCCTACGTTGATGATGATTTTATTGTTGAGCATTTGTTCTAAGTTTTTTCTTATAGGTTTCCATTGTCACCCACGTCACAATAAATGCAATTCCATCACTAGCAGGTAGTGCAGCCCATACTCCGTCTATTTTAAATATCGGTGGTAGGATAATGAGTAGTGGCACGAGGAATAGCATTTGTCTCGACAAGGAGAGAAGCATGCTGATTTTTGCTTTTCCTATCGATTGGAAGAAACAGGTGACCACCATCTGGTATCCTATCAAGGGGAATAGGAGCATATTAACCCTAATAGCTTGTATGGAATGATTGATGAGTGTTTGGTCAGAAGTAAAGAGTCTGGCGCAATAGTATGGCAACAGTTGTCCTGTAACCCATCCTGCCACAACCACTACTGTTGCAGCAAGCATTGCCAATCTTACTACGTGTATGAGTCTGCTATGGAGTTGTGCACCATAATTATATCCAGCAATGGGCTGCAATCCCTGCTTGATTCCCATAACAATCATCACAAAGATAAAGGCAATTCTATTAGCGATTCCATAGGCTCCAACGGCCATATCCCCACCGTAGCGTACCAATGCTGTATTGATGAAGATAACCACAATACAAGCACAAGCATTCATGGAGAAAGGAGAAATACCAATAGCCAGAATATTCTTGATGATATCCGCTCTCAACCGATATGTTCCCTTTTTAAAATGGAGCATTTCTTTAGGATTGGAGAAGATGGACAGTTGCCAACATAGTGCCAGCATCTGTGCAAGAATCGTAGCCAATGCTGCTCCTCGTATGCCCATATCAAATACCCAGATGAATATGGGGTCCAGAATCGTGTTGACAACAACCGTAAATATGGTTGCATACATGGCCTGTTTGGGTTTCGAAGCTGCCCTCAGCAAGGCATTAAGTCCAAAATACAGATGCGTTGCCACATTTCCCACTAAGATAATCTGCATATATTCACGTGCATATCCTATAGTGTTCTCTGTTGCACCGAAGAAATAAAGGATAGGGTCAAGGAACAAAAGGCATACGGCTCCGAATAGGATTCCCGTAATAATTTTCAGAACGATAGCATTTCCCAAAAGCAGCTCTGCGGTCTTATAGTCTTTCTGTCCAAGTTTCACAGAGAGATAGGTGGACGCTCCCACACCAATGGCAGCTCCTACAGCTCCCGACAGGTTCATAAAAGGAAATGTGATTGCCAATCCCGAAATAGCCATAGCTCCTACACCTTGTCCTATGAATATGGAGTCAACCATATTGTAGAGACTGGAGGCGGTCATTGCCACAATGGCAGGTAGCGCATATTGCATAAGCAATTGTCCTACAGGTTTGGTTCCAAGTTCAAGGGTCGCTTGTCTATTATCCATTCGTTTATATTTTGTGCAAAGATAGTGCAATTCGAGCAGAATACCAAATTTTGGAGCAGCGAAAGCAGAGTAACAATACATTTTTACCTGTTGAGTCGCGACATAATAAGCCAAAGGCAAATTTTGGAGCAGCGAAAGCAGAGTAACAATACATTTTTACCTGTTGAGTCGCGACATAATAAGCCAAAGGCAAATTTTGGAGCAGCGAAAGCAGAGGGAAAATACATTTTTTAAGTTTTGTGAACAAACATCTGCCTTGCTTATTCTCTACGAACACCTGCGTCCCGAACACATCCCGAACACATCCCGCAAGCAATAAGACAACCCAAAAGCCACTCTAAAGTATAATATCCATTCCCACTTAAGAAAGAGCAATTCATTTTTTACTATGTCGAAAAGCGACAAAACAATCCAAAGGCAACCAACAAGCGACGTCTTCAACGGAAAAACGAACATTTTTTTGGCAGTTTCCCCATTTCTTCGTAACTTCGCAACCTAAAAGAAAATAGGATTGAAACATGCGAATCACTCTGTTGACATTGTTAACGGTAATATGTTGCATCACCACAACGGCAGCAACAACACAGGCTAGCGCCAAGCGGGTCAGAAACAAGGTGTGTCCGGCTTATATCTACCGTATCACGTTGACAGACAAAAACAAATCACCCTACTCCATCGACCATCCGTCACGTTTTCTTTCCCGTCGAAGCATTGAACGCCGTAAGCGCCAAGGACTTGCCATCGATTCTACCGATCTTCCAGTCAGTCCACATTATATTAGAGCAATCGAAAACCGCCAGACCGCCGTTATCGGACAAAGCCGATGGAACAACACCGTTCTTGTTGAAATGCGCGACACTTCCGACATCCAGCGCATCCGCCATCTTCCCTTTGTCAGCAATTGCCGAAACGTATGGCAAGCCCCCGACTCCATCGAGCCGACTGCCATCCGAACAAAATTCCACGATTCTTTTCTACCTAACGACTCTATTCCCGACACCATGTACGGTCGCGCAGCAGATCAGATTCAGACCACCAACGGCCAAAGACTTCACGACATCGGCTATTGTGGTGAAGGACTGACGATTGCAGTCTTAGACGGAGGATTCAAAAACGTCAATCGCATACCTGCCTTCTCGAAGGTTGACATCAAAGGCACACGTGATTTCGTATTTCCAAACTCACCGTCGGTCTTCTATGAGACTGACCACGGCACACGCGTTCTATCCACCATGGCCATCAATACACCTTATTATTATATAGGAACAGCCCCTCAGGCTTCTTATTGGCTTCTGCGCTGCGAAGACCCGCAGTCAGAACAAGAAGTAGAGGAAGACTATTGGGCAATGGCAGTAGAATTTGCCGATTCGGTAGGATGCGATCTCATCAACTCATCCCTTGGCTATCATCAATACGACCACGGTATCGGGTCACATCAACTCTGGCAACTCGACGGCCACTCAACATTCATCAGCCGTACTGCATCAATGGTCATCGGAAAAGGTATTATCCTTGTCAATTCATCGGGCAATACGGGTATGGGAGGCTGGAAGAAACTTACCTTTCCTGCTGATGCTGAGGACTGTCTCACCGTAGGCGCCGTTACGGAGGAACTCGGAAACGCTCCTTTCAGCGCAGTAGGTCCCACACAAGACGGACGCATCAAACCAGATGTTGTGGCCATCGGAAGTCCCGCAACCATTGTTACAGGACGTGGAACCATTGCCCAGGATATGGGCACCTCCTTTGCCTCACCCATCATTTGCGGCCTGACCGCCTGTTTGTGGCAAGCCTTACCGAAACTGACCGCGAGGCAGATTATACAACTCATTCGTCAGACCAGTCGCAATAGCGAACATCCCGACAACATCACCGGCTACGGACTTCCAAACTTTTGGCGAGCCTATATGGTAGGGCGCATCCAACAGAAATCTGATCAGCCATCCCAAACGGAATAGAATTATGGAGCAAAGCCACCATTTCTCACTATATGCACTCAACGCATTAGTCCACGAAGCCGTCAGCAACGCCTTACCCGATGAGTATTGGGTAGAGGCAGAATTGGCAGAATGCCGTGAGCGCAATGGACATTGCTATATGGAACTGGTAGAAAAAGACGAGCGCTCCAATTCGCCCATTGCCAAAGCATCTGCCAAATGTTGGCGACAGACCTGGACACTACTCCATGCTACGTTTCTTCGAGCCACAGGACAACCGTTACGTGCTGGCATGAAAGTACTGTTGCGAGTCTATCCACAATTCCACGAAGCCTATGGCTTTTCCTGGATTGTCAGCGATATTGACCCTACCTACACCATCGGAGATTTAGCACGTCGCCGACAAGAAATTATCAAGACATTGAAAGCCCAAGGAGTTTTCGACCTCCAACGCGAACTACGTCTGTCTCCCTTTGCTCAGCGCATTGCCGTTATCTCGGCAGAATCGGCGGCAGGCTACGGAGACTTCTGTCGGCAATTGCTCGACAACGAATACAACCTTCAATTCCACACCGAGCTCTTCCCTGCCATCATGCAAGGCGAACGCGTAGAACAAAGTGTCATCCAGGCACTCAACCTCATCAATAACCGTATCGACGACTTCGATGCGGTAGTCATCATCCGCGGTGGAGGAGCTACCAGCGACATGAGCGGTTTCGACACCCTTCCGTTGGCAGAGAACGTTGCCAACTTCCCGTTGCCCATCATCACAGGTATCGGTCACGACCGCGACGAATGTGTGCTCGACATGGTGAGCCATACCAGAGTAAAGACTCCAACAGCCGCAGCCACACTACTGATAACCCACCTTTGCAACACCTTACAACAGGTGGCTGATGCAGAAAATGTCATTGCACATTATGCACTAGACCGACTGCAGCGCCATCGACTGCAACTGGAACACATCACCACGCTTCTACCTCATCTGGCGCAACGCCTTATGACAGAAGCACACCACAGCCTGGAGCGCATCCAACTCAAACTGGAAGGCTACGACCCACAGTTACTTCTCCAACGCGGTTACAGTATCACGCTCCACAACGGACAGATTGTCAAGAGCCCCCAAGACGTTAAATCCGGTGACGAGATAGAGACACGACTGAAACAAGGAACCATCAAATCCATCATACAATGAATCATCCCCAAAAATACGAAGAAGCCTTTGCACGGCTTCAGGAAATCGTCCGTAAAATGGAGGGCGGCCAACTGGACATCGACCAGATTACCGCCCACATGAAAGAAGCCCAAGAACTCATCACGCTTTGCAAGAAACGGCTCACCGAAACGGAAAAGGAGATAGATAAACTCACCCAAGCCGAGAAATAATCGATAAAGATGAGCATTTTGAGCAATAAAAGCATCGAAATTATTGGAAAACTTAACAAAAATGCTTAAATTTGCAAGCAAAACTGTCAAACATATAAAGATATGAAACAATTAGATTGGGCTAATCTGCCTTTCGGTTACATCAAGACCGACTACAATGTACGCTGTTACTATCGTGACGGTAAGTGGGGCGAAATAGAGGTTTGCTCCGACGAGTATCTCAACCTGCACATGGCTGCCACCTGTCTGCACTACGGACAAGAGGCCTTTGAAGGTCTGAAGGCTTACCGCTGTCCAGACGGAAAGGTACGCATCTTCCGTGTGAAGGACAATGCCGAGCGTCTGCAGAGCACTTGTCGCGGTATTCTCATGCCCGAACTTCCCACCGAACTCTTCACCGAAATGGTCAAAAAGGTGGTACGTCTCAATCAGGAATGGATTCCTACCTATGAGAGTGGCGCAACACTCTACATCCGTCCATTGCTCATCGGTACCAGTGCACAGGTTGGTGTACATCCTTCAAAAGAATACTGTTTCCTGATTTTCGTAACTCCCGTAGGCCCATATTTCAAGGGTGGTTTCTCTGCCAACCCCTACGTCATTATACGCGACTACGACCGTTCTGCTCCTCTTGGCACAGGAAAATACAAGGTGGGTGGCAACTATGCTGCATCCCTCTTTGCCAACAATCTGGCACACGAGAAGGGTTACGCCTGCGAATTCTATCTCGATGCTAAAGAGAAGAAATACATTGACGAGTGTGGTGCCGCCAACTTCTTCGGCATCAAGAACAACACCTACGTCACTCCGAAGTCAACCTCTATTCTTCCCTCTATCACCAACCGTTCACTCATGCAGTTGGCCGAGGATTTAGGCATGAAGGTTGAGCGCCGTCAGATTCCCGAAGAGGAGTTGGAGACATTCGAAGAGGCAGGTGCTTGTGGAACAGCAGCAGTTATCAGTCCCATCAGCCATATTGATGACCTCGACACAGGCAAGGTTTATTCCTTCGGCGACAAACCAGGTCCTTGGTCTGAGAAACTCTTCAACCATCTGCGCGACATCCAGTATGGTATTGCAGAAGACAAGCACGGATGGACTACTGTAGTCATCGAATAATATCATTCACGCTAAAGTCTGCTTAGGCAGCACTTCAGCTGAAAGGATGTTTATTACATCCATCCTTGTTCATAAAATCTCCGTCGGGCCGTGAACATTCTCGGCCCGACATTATCATAAAACATAACACAAAGAAAAAAATGGGATACATCGTAAATTGTAAAGAGAGAGCCATTAACAGTCTTGACCACAAATGGGGCGAGAGCGCCATTCTTGTCCTCATATATCTCCTTATCGGTGGTACTGTAAGCTGTGGCACAGGATTGCTGATGCCTACTACATCAGAAATAACATCATCGCTTACCAGCAACATCTTTTCTCTTTTACTCATCCCTATGTCATGGGGCGTGACCATCACCTTTTTGGAAGTGTCACGTGGCATGAAAGTAAACTACGGAAACCTGACTAAGGGTTATCACGATTTCACACGCATCTTCCTGACAATACTCCTCAAAGGTATCTATACCTTATTATGGTCTTTGTTGCTTATCATACCAGGCATCGTCAAGAGCTACTCCTATGCCATGACCGAATTTGTCCTTGTCGACCGTCCTGACTTGGCTTACAACGAGGCCATTGAGGAAAGCATGCGACTGATGCAAGGCAACAAATGGCGCCTCTTCGTACTCGACCTGAGTTTCCTTGGATGGGCATTGCTCTGCATCCTCACCTTGGGAATCGGTTATCTCTTCTTAGCTCCATACATGGAAGTGGCACATGCCCATTTCTATGCCGACCTGAAAGCCGACGACCAAGAGTTTTCAGATGATACCATTACCATCGAAACAATATAATCCATACTACATGGGAAAAGGAAAACTACAGAAATTTGCAGAAATGGAGACGTTCAGCAACGTCTTCCAATATCCATTCTCAGTCATCGAGAATGTACCTTTCGAAATGAAGGGACATTGGCGCGAACAATATTTTCATAACGACAATCCCATCGTCCTCGAACTGGGTTGCGGTAAGGGTGAATATACCGTAGAACTGGCACGCCTCTACCCACAGGTCAACTTCATCGGTGTTGACATCAAAGGAGCACGCATGCATAAAGGAGCAAAAGAAGCACTTACAGCAGGGCTGTCCAACGTGGCCTTCCTACGCACCAATATCGAGATCATCGACCGTTTCTTTGCCAAAGACGAGGTTCAGGAGATCTGGCTTACCTTCAGCGACCCCCAGATGAAAAATCCACGCAAACGGCTCACCAGTACTTATTTCATGAACCGCTACCGCCATTTTCTCGTTGACGGAGGTCTCATCCACTTGAAGACCGACTCCAACTTCCTCTTCACCTATACCACCTACATGGTCGAGGCAAACCGTCTGCCCCTGCTCTTCCGCACCGAAGATCTCTATCATACCGACGGTATCGATGAGGAGACTCGCAAAATTCTGTCCATCCAGACTTTCTACGAAGCACAATGGATTGCCCGTGGCCTCAATATCCGCTACATGAAGTTCCATCTTCCTCAGCAAGGCGAACTCGTGGAGCCCGATGTTGAAATACCATTAGACGACTACCGTTCTTTCCACCGCGATAAGCGCAGCAGTTTGGAAACAAGCAAATAAATGACAATAGGATTTCTATGCCATTAGCCACAAGGTAAGTCAATCACAGCAAAGACAAAGAAAATCGACGTTTTTCTTTGTAGTTCAGTTGGTTTACAGTACCTTTGCATTTTGAAACGAAAAAAAGAAAACAATGCCAGAAATATCAGTTCGCGGACTGGAGATGCCCGAGTCACCTATCAGAAAACTCGCTCCATTGGCCGCAGCAGCAAAAAAACGGGGAACCAAGGTCTATCACCTCAACATCGGACAGCCTGACCTGCCTACACCGCAGGTAGGACTCGACGCATTGAAGAAAGTGGATAGAAGCATTCTCGAATACTCACCATCTCAGGGTTACCTCAGTTATCGCGAGAAATTGGTGGGCTATTATGCCAAATACCACATCAACGTATCGGCAGACGACATCATCATCACCTCTGGCGGTTCCGAAGCTGTTTTGTTTGCATTCATGTCGTGCCTCAATCCTGGCGACGAGATTATCGTACCCGAACCGGCTTATGCCAACTATATGGCGTTTGCCATTTCTGCCGGTGCAAAGATTCGCACCATCGCCACAACGATCGAGGAAGGTTTCTCCTTGCCTAAGGTAGAGAAATTTGAAGAACTCATCAACGACCGCACACGCGCCATCATGATTTGCAATCCCAACAACCCGACGGGTTATCTTTATACACGTCGTGAGATGCAGCAAATCCGTGACCTTGTGAAGAAATACGACCTCTATCTCTTTTCCGATGAGGTTTATCGTGAATATATTTATACCGGTTCACCCTATATTTCCGCTTGCCATCTTGAGGGCATCGAGCAGAATGTCATCCTCATCGACTCGGTTTCTAAACGCTATTCAGAATGTGGTATTCGCATCGGTGCGCTCATCACCAAAAATGCAGAAGTGCGCAAGGCAGTCATGAAGTTCTGTCAGGCACGCCTCTCTCCTCCTCTCATCGGACAGATTGTGGCAGAGGCTTCACTCGATGCTCCTGAAGAGTACTACCGCGATGTCTATGACGAATATGTCGAACGACGTAAGTGTCTGATTGACGGACTCAACCGCATTCCTGGTGTCTATTCGCCCATCCCCATGGGAGCTTTCTATACCGTAGCAAAGCTCCCCGTTGACAATGCAGAAGAATTTTGCCGTTGGTGTTTGGAAGAGTTCACCTACGAAGGTGAAACTGTGATGATGGCTCCTGCCGCTGGTTTCTACACCACGCCTGGTGCTGGCATCAATCAGGTGCGTATTGCCTACGTGCTGAAGAAAGAAGACCTTGAGCGAGCGCTCCTCGTATTGCGTAAGGCATTGGAGGCTTACCCTGGTCGCGTTGATGAACAGTAATATTCGGTCTGCCACCATTTAAGGTATTTGGATAAAAACCATGAATTTCCCACTTTTCATAGCAAAACGCATCTATAGCGACAAAGGCGACCGCCGTAAAGTGAGCCGCCCAGCTATTCGTATTGCCATGATAGGCATCGCCATCGGTTTAGCGGTTATGATTGTCACGGTTTCGGTAGTGTTGGGATTCAAACACACCATTCGCGACAAAGTGGTGGGCTTCGGCAGCCATATCCGAGTGGAAAATTTCTTATCATCACAGTCTCCCATGCCCGCCCCAATTTGCATTGATGACTCGTTGTCAAATGCCATCAAGCACATACCGGGCGTCAAACATGTAGAACGTTATGCTTTGAGCCAAGGCATTCTCAAGACTGACGCAGATTTCATGGGTATTGCGCTCAAGGGCGTCGGAAGCGATTACGATGTCACATTTCTCAACAGCAACCTTACTGCTGGCACCCTGCCCAAATTCTCCAGCGAAAAGAGCAGTTACCAACTGGTCATATCGCAACAGATGGCCAACAAGCTCAATTTGAAGGTCAACGACCGCATCACCGCCTATTTCATCAGCTATGATAATGTACGCGCCAGAAAGTTTACCATTGCTGCCATCTATGCCTCTAATATGAGCCAGTTTGATGAAGTCATGTGCTTCACAGATCTCCCCACAGCCGTTCGTCTCAATAATTGGGAGAAAGACCAATGTAGTGGCGCAGAACTGCTTGTTGAGGATTTTAACAATCTCAACGCAACTGCCGACCGCGTCGTACAGCGCATCAACCGCCATACCGACCATTATGGTGAAATCCTCACCTCCCACACCATCTACGAATCGTATCCACAAATCTTTTCCTGGCTTTCATTGCTCGACATGAACGTATGGGTTATTCTGATACTCATGGTGTGCGTTGCATGCTTCACGATGATAAGCGGTCTGCTCATCATCATCCTCGAACGCACACAGATGATAGGCCTATTGAAAGCACTTGGAGCTCAGACAAAATCTATTCGCTATACCTTCCTGTGGTTTGCTGTCTTCATCGTGGGACAAGGCATGTTGTGGGGAAATATTCTGGGCATAGGCCTTGTCGTACTCCAACAAAAGACTGGTTTCGTCACACTTGACCCTGCCAACTATTATGTCAGCGAAGCTCCCATGGAATTAAACATCCCGTTAATAGTAGCTCTTAATGCTGCCACGCTATTGGTTACTATGGTCGTACTTTTAATACCTACCGTACTCATATCACGCATCCATCCGGCACGTTCCATGCGCTACGAGTAAGCCTTTGCATCATTTCTATTTCCCGTTTCTACAACAGTTACTTGACGCTATAGATAGAAATCTCCGGTCAATCGACGATAGGTTTCATCGCCCAACACCATTTCTTCAGACTCCATCCGTCTTGGCTTCTTCGTATAAGACAACAATACACGACGAGGCGGTTTCCGATCGGTGGTACGAAACATACAGATTCTGTGGGGGAACAGTCCGACTAAAATAGCAGCTTCGTCCATTAGCGACTTTACCTCAACAGGAATCACAACAGATATTTCCCCTTCTTCCGCCATAAGCCTCTCAGCCGACGCCATCAGTTCGGAAAAGGTCAACGTTTCCGCGTGTCGTGCCACAGTACGCTTATTATCAGGACATTGTAGCGAGTTGATAAAAAACGGCGGATTACATACAATAGCGTCATAAAGCGGTAAGGTCTGAGCATCATGAACGCAGCGATGAATAGGTTGCCATTCCTGCACTTTTGCTCTTGCAACGATGATGCGGTCGCTAAAGGGCGACTGCTCCACATTACGATGTGCTGTTTCAAAAGCATCATGGTCAATGTCAATGGCATCAATCTCGGCAGCAGGAAAACGCTGTGCCATCATCAAGGCAATGAGACCTGTGCCACATCCCACATCGAGGATACGATGACCTCCATTGGCCCAAGAACCAAGCAGAACACCATCGGTCCCAACCTTCATGGCGCAACCTTCTTGTACGACATCAAACTGACGAAAACTAAATCTGTCTTTCATAACGTTCTTGCTGTATAACGTTGCAAAATTACGAAAATCCATCGATAACGCCATCATATTGACCTTATTTAATACGCTCGCTGCTCGCTTATTCGTACCTCTGCAACATAGTTGCGAAGGTACTTTCGCTCGAAAACGAAAAGAAATGCGAGCTTTTCTTTTGCATTTTGCTCACTTTTTTCGTACCTCTGCAACATAGTTGCGGAGGTACTTTCGCTCGAAAACGAAAAGAAATGCGAGCATTTCTTTTGCATTTTGCTCGCTTATTCGTACCTTTACACCTTAAAACAAGTACTAACGAATACTAACGAAACACTAACAACACTATGACTATGAATTTGAAAATGGTGGCGACCACAATGGTGGCTTTGACCTTTGCCTGTAACACACAGGCACAATCACATGTGCTGCAGGTAAACACCAAGAAAACTGTGGCTCCCATACAATCCACCATGTACGGACTTTTCTTTGAAGACATCAACTATGCTGCCGACGGTGGACTCTATGGCGAACTCGTCAAAAACCGATCCTTCGAGTTTCCACAGCCACTCATGGGGTGGCAGACCTTCGGTCATGTCACTGTGGAAAACGACGGGCCTTTCGAACGTTGCCCACACTACGTCACACTCGCCTATCCCGGACACCGCGAGCGCCGGTCAGGACTCGTCAACGAGGGATATTTCGGCATCGGAGTGCTGAAAGGCGAAGACTACCGCTTCTCCGTATGGGCAAAAGCGCCCAACGGGGAGGCGCGTATCAAAGTGCAACTCATCGATGAAGGTACGCTTGAGGAACGACAGGATTTCGCCACGGCACATATCGACATCAACTCCAATGGATGGAAGCGCTATGAGGTGAAAATTCATTCACCCAAAACCGACAACAAAGCGCGACTGCGCATCTTCCTGGAAGGTCAGCAACCCGTGTCGCTCGAACATATCAGCCTCTTCCCCGTTAACACTTTCCGCAACAGAACCAACGGTATGCGACGCGACCTTGGACAGGCACTTGCCGATATTCATCCGGGGGTATTCCGATTCCCTGGCGGATGTATCGTTGAGGGCGAAGAACTTGCCAACCGCTATCAATGGAAGAATACCATCGGTCCCGTGGAAAACCGTCCGCTGAACCGCAACAGATGGGAGTTTACCTTTGAACATCGTTACTATCCCGACTATTTCCAAAGTGGCGGTCTGGGATTCTTCGAGTATTTCCAACTCTCTGAAGATATTGGTGCCGAACCATTACCTGTACTCAATGTGGGCATGGCGTGCCAGTATCAAAACTGGAACGATGCCAACGCCCACCAGCCTGTTGACCAACTCGATCCCTATATCCAGGATGCACTCGATCTCATAGAGTTTGCCAATGGCGACACAACCACCACATGGGGTCGCCAACGCGCAGAAATGGGCCATCCTGAACCATTCAACCTAAAGTTCATCGGAATAGGCAACGAGCAATGGGACTCAATGTATTACGAGCGCTTAAAACCATTTGTAACTGCCATCCGTAAGCACTATCCCAACATCAAGATAGTAGGTTCAAGCGGTCCCTATCCAGAGGGTGGAGAGTTTGACCGAGGCTGGGCAGAAATGCGTCGCCAGAAAGCCGATTTGGTGGATGAGCATTACTACCGCGACGAACAATGGTTCCTTCACAACGGACTGCGCTATGAGACCTACGACCGTCGTGGTCCTAAGGTCTTTGCGGGTGAATACGCCTGCCATGGAAAAGGAAAGAAATGGAACCACTACGAAACGTCACTCTATGAGGCAGCCTTCATGACCGATCTCGAGCGAAATGCCGACATCGTTCACATGGCCACCTACGCTCCCCTCTTCGCCCATATTGAAGGATGGCAGTGGCGCCCTGACATGATCTGGTACGACAATACGCGCATGTTTAAGACCACGAGTTATTACGTCCAGCAGATGTATGCCACACACAAAGGCACGCATGCGTTGCGCCTTACGATGAACGGCAAACCGGTGGCAGGACAAGACGGACAGGATGGTCTCTTCGCCAGTGCTGTTGCTGACAAAGCCAAGCACACCATTATCGTGAAGGTCATCAACACCAGCAATCAGCCCCAACCTGTCAGCATCCGCTTGCAAGACAGAAAATCAACCAATGACGTGCATACGCTGACACTCTGCCACACCGAGATGGACGAAGAGAACACCCTCGACAATCCCGACCTCATCTGTCCTGTTGCAGGCAAACTCGCTGCAAAAGCCGTCAAGGGTTCCGTCATCATCGACGACATCATACCAGCCAAGAGTTTCCGACTCTACGAAACTGCAGAATAACACAGCATACCCCTCAATAGCAATCAGACGATATGAAAGCATTTACCTATATTGAAAAAGGCAAGTTTGCCATGACCGACAAGCCACGCCCTTCAATCCAATCCCCCACCGATGCCATCGTGCGCGTCACCCTGGGCAGCATCTGTACCAGCGACCTGCACATCAAGCATGGTAGCGTACCCCGTGCCGTACCAGGCATAACCGTGGGCCACGAGATGGTGGGCATTGTAGAAGAGACGGGAAGCGAGGTAAAGGGTGTCAGCGTCGGCGACCGCGTGACGGTCAATGTAGAAACATTCTGCGGTGACTGCTTTTATTGTCGTCACGGTTATGTCAACAACTGCACCTCGCCCCACGGCGGATGGGCATTAGGCTGTCGCATTGACGGTGGACAGGCAGAATACGTGCGTGTTCCACTGGCGTCACAAGGCCTCAACCGCATCCCCGACAGTGTGACCGACGACCAAGCGCTGTTTGTTGGCGACATCCTCGCCACAGGCTTCTGGGCTGCACGCATCAGCGAGATAAGTCCCGACGACACCGTCCTCATCATCGGAGCAGGTCCCACGGGAATATGCACCCTACTCTGCGTCATGCTCAAGCATCCGAAGAATATCATCGTCTGTGAACAGTCGGAAGAACGACGCCGGTTCATCCGCAACAACTATCCCGATGTGTTGGTCACCACCCCCGAGGAGTGTTGCGACTTCACAGCTGCCCACAGCCTTCATGGAGGCGCCGACCGCGTGTTGGAAGTGGCAGGAGGGCCCGACACCTTCCAACTGGCCTGGCAGTGTGCCCGTCCCAATGCCATCGTCTCCATTGTGGCCCTCTACGATAAGCCGCAACTGTTGCCGTTACCCGACATGTATGGCAAGAACCTCACCTTCAAAACAGGTGGTGTAGATGGTTGCGACTGTGCCGAGGTGCTCCAACTGATCGCACAAGGCAAGATAGACACCACCCCGCTCATCACCCACCGTTTCCCGCTCAGCCGCATCGAAGAGGCTTATCGCATCTTCGAAAACAAGGAAGACAACGTCATCAAGATTGCCATTTATAACGATTAAAAGCAAGATTAAAAAACAACACAGATAACATGGACATGAAGAAAATCACAAATCCTTGGACCGGATTAAAAGGTTACAACTGCATCGGTTGCGCCCCCGACAACCCCTTCGGTCTTCACCTCTGCTTTTACGAAGACGGAGACGATATCGTCAGCAAATGGCAACCGTCTGCCAACTACCAAGGGTGGCTCAATACGTTGCACGGCGGCATCCAGGCATTACTTCTCGATGAGGTGTGCGGATGGGTCGTCACTCGCAAATTGCAAACGGCAGGTGTTACCTCAAAGATGGAGACACACTATAAGCACCCCGTATCAACCAACGATTCAGAGGTGACCGTGCGAGCCCATATCCGCGAGCAGAACCGAAATATCATCATCATCGATGCCACCCTCGCCGACTCTTCTGGCAAAATATGCACAGAAGCCACATGCACCTATTTTGCATTTCCGAGAGAAAAAGCCGAAAGAGACATGCACTTCAAACCCTGCGAAGTGGAGGAATGAAAATCCACCGCTGAGCACGTTTAGATAAAGCTATCCGGGAACACCAAAACGAAATAACTATGATAAAACAGATTCTTTGCGCATCGGCACTCTCTTTGACTGCCGCTGCCGTTCATGCACAACAGATGCATTATCCTACGCCACCTACCGACAATACCATCGACGAGTATTTCGGAGTGAAGGTGTCTGACCCCTATCGTCCACTCGAAAACGACACCAGCGCAGCAACGGCAGCATGGGTCAAAGCAGAAAACGCAGTGACCAATGCCTATCTGGCCAAGATTCCACAGCGCGCCAAATATCTTAAACGGTTGCGCCAGGTTGTCAACTACGAGAAAGTCTATGCCCCATTCAAGAAGAATGGCAAATGGTACGTTTATCGCAACAACGGACTGCAAAACCAGTCGGTGCTCTATCAGATGGACCAGTTGGGTGGTGAACAGCGCGTCTTTCTCGATCCAAACAGTCTCAGTACCGACGGAACCGTTGCGGTAAAGGACATTTCCTTCTCCAACGACGGACGCTATTTTGCCTACGTCATTTCGCGTAGCGGCAGCGACTGGGAAGAAATCTATGTCAAGGATGTGGCAACCGGAAAACTCCTTGACGACCATATCGTATGGGCAAAATTCACCAATGCCACATGGCGAGGCGACGGTTTCTATTACAGTGCCTACGATGCACCTGAGAAGGGCCTTGAGACCTCAGCGAAGAACGAGGTACAGAAAGTTTATTACCACCGCATCGGCACCCCTCAGAGCGATGATGTGCTGTTCTATCAAAACCCGGCACAACCCCTGCGCTTCTACGGTGTAGGACTCAACGACGAGGAGACGCTGATGTTTCTTACCGAGTCTGGCATGGACCAAGGCTACAACCTCTATGTGCGCGACCTCCGTGTGGCAGACTCGCAGTTTATCCAGATGACAGCAGACGCCAGTAAGACCTATTCGCCTGTAGAGATGATCGGCGATTCCATCTATATCCTCACCAACCAAGGTGCTCCACGCTACCGCTTGATGGTGGCTGACGTGCGTAAACCCGGCATGACCGACTGGCATGAAGTGGTAGGTGAGCAAGACGGTGTGCTTCAGGATGTGCTTTTTCTGCCCGCTGACCGCATGATTCTTACCTACTCTAAAGACAACTGTACCGAGGCATGGCTCTATTCTGTCAAGGGAGAGCGTCTCAGCCGCATCGAGTTGCCAACCTTTGGTAGCGCCTCATTCAGCGGCAGCCGCAAACAGGATGAGTGCTTCTTCAGTTTCACCTCCTATACCGTTCCTACCACCATCTATCGTTTCGATCCTGCCACAGGCAAGAGTCAGGTAGAAAGTCAGCCCAAGGTCAACGTCCGTCTTAACGACTATACCACAGAGATGGTATTCTGTACCAGCAAGGACGGCACCAAGGTGCCTCTGTTCCTCACCTACCGTAAAGGTCTCAAGCGCAACGGCAAGAATCCTGTCATGCTCTATGGCTATGGAGGTTTCAACATTTGCTATCCCCCATCGTTCTCACCCATGCGCATTCCCTTCTTGGAGAATGGCGGCATCTATGCCTATGCAGCGCTCCGTGGTGGCGGTGAGTATGGTGAGTCATGGCATTTGGCAGGTACAAAACTGCAGAAGCAGAATGTGTTTGACGATTTCATCTCAGCAGCCGAGTGGCTCATCAGCGAGAAATATACCGATTCCAACCATCTTGCCATCTATGGCGGTAGCAATGGAGGCTTGCTGGTAGGAGTTTGTATGACTCAGCGTCCCGACCTCTACCGTGTCTGCATCCCAGCAGTGGGAGTGATGGATATGCTGCGCTATCATAAGTTCACCATCGGTTGGAACTGGGCTCCCGATTACGGTACAAGCGCCGACAGTCCTGAGATGTTTGAGTATCTCAAGGGCTATTCCCCCCTCCATACTTTGAAGCCAGGTGTGAGCTATCCTTCCACTCTTGTCACGACAGCCGACCATGACGACCGTGTTGTTCCTGCCCATTCGTTCAAGTTTGCAGCCCGTCTGCAGGAGTGTCAGAGTGGCAAGTCGCCAGTGTTGATCCGTATCGACAGCAAGGCAGGACATGGCAGTGGTAAACCTCTTGCCAAACAGATGGAAGAGCAGGCAGACATCTTCGGTTTCTTGCTTCATGAAATGGGTGTGAAGATGAAGTAACGTCTGTTTACCGCATCTATCCTGCGGTGATTATTTTTGAAACATTCAACTCTGAAGGTGGAGATTGGATTTCATCCTTCGTTTTCTCGCCATGGCAGACCTCGAACGAGTTCGGGTCTGCTCATCTGGCTTAACGAAAACGTTCTTTGAGTGCCATAATCAGGTAGATTTAATAACAATATATTATCACTTTCCTAACATTGTGTATGGATAAAAATCGTACATTTCCGACATCATAAGAGCAAAACCAATGTCAATTCCAAGCGTTATAGTTTGACAGTTGACAGTTTCCGAAAACGATTTTTTTTGCGTTACAGTTACAGTATTACAGTTTTGAAAAGCAAAATCGTACATACACAGCAATGCTTTCACGGATTTAACAGTTGGCAAGTGGAACTGGAACCAGTTCCCCTGTTTCCGCTCCCCTAAAAACATGTTGTTTAACACCTTTTCCATATATGAACCATTATGAACTTGTATAATACCACTTCTTTTCCTACCTTTGCAAAGTAAATGAAACTAGCTGTTCCAGATACACCTATGAAAAAGTAATCATATAAAACGAAGAAATCATGAAACAGAAGAAGTATTTAGCAATCGTAGGGAACATGCTCCTCGCATTAACCGCATGTTCCGGTGGAGGTTCAGAATTAGGCCCTACACCTAGTCCAACCCCTTCAGCAAAAGTACCTATCAACATCAGCACTTCGATAACCCGTGCTACTGATTTGGCTTTTGAAACGGGAGACCAGATAGGATTGTTTGTTGTCAACCATCAAGCCGATGGCTCTGCCGCAACACTTCAAACGACAGGTAACTATATAGACAACACGAAATTTACTTATGATGGAACCTGGAAGGCTGCAACTCCAACCTACTGGAAAGACAACAGCACCCACGCTGATTTCTACATTTATTATCCATATACAGCCACTATCAGCAACATAGAGGCGATGCCTTGGACCGTAAATGCTGACCAGAGCACAACGGAAAAATACAAGGCTAGCGAACTTCTGATAGGCAAGACTACAGATGCGGCTCCTACAGAAAGCGCCGTGAAGATAGAAGCCAAGCACGTGTTGAGCCAGATAATCATCAACCTCGTGGCAGGAAACGGATTTACAGAGGCTTCGCTTGCTGCAGCCAAGATTAGCGTAAAGATCAACCGTCTGAAGACACAGGCTACAGCCAATCTTTCTACAGGTGCCGTAACAGCCCAGGGTGATGATACAAACCTCATTCCGCTCAAGGAAGAAGGCAACAGCTACATGGCGCTCATCATTCCGCAAGCCGTAGGCGATGGAAATCTCATTACCGTAAATGTTGACGGCAGAGATTTCAATCTCCCTAAGTCATCCCAGTTTTCCGCTTTCGAGGCTGGCAAGAAGTATAAGTTTACCGTTACGCTCAGCAAGACCAGCAACGGCGTGAATGTAAATATCAGCAAGTGGGAAGACGACGGTATTGACTATGGCGGAACAGCTGAATAACAGAACAGACGATTTTCTATCTAGAAATAATACGAGATGATCTTTCTGACTGAGAAAGGCCATCTACCCAAAAAGAATTATTTATGAAAAAAGTAAAACATTCCTTATTATATCTGCTTGCGGCAGGAGCCATGCTCCTGACGGGCTGTAGCGAAGACTTCATCGGCGACAAGACCGAGCAGCACGACAGCAACCGCATCCGGCTTTCTGGCGATATCGACCAGCTTGCCGTAACCCGCGTCAACGACAACGGTTTCTGCAACGGCGACGTGATGGGTGTTTACATCGTAGATTACGAAGGAAACAAGCCTGGAACCCTGAAGGTAAACGGCAACCGTGGCGATAATGTGCGCCACACTTTCGATGAGCCTAACTATAAGTGGAACTCCGCTTATGACCTTTTCTGGAAAGACAAGCATACGCATATTGATGTGTATGGTTACTATCCGTTTGCCAACCCAGAGAGCATCGAAGATTATCAGTTTGAAGTTCAGAAAGACCAGAGCAAGGCTACCGAGAATGGCGAAATGGGTGGCTACGAAGCGAGCGATTTTCTCTGGGGCAAGGTGTCAGATGTGGCTCCTACCACCAGCGTAATCCGTTTGCCTATGGCGCATCGCATGTCTAATGCCCGCGTTACCCTGATTCAAGGTTCCGGTTTTGCCGAGGGCGAATGGGCGAATCTGGAGAAGATTGTTCTGACAGCCAACGTAGCCCGCAAGGCAAGCATCAACCTTTCTACTGGCGAAATCAAGACTGCAGGTGCTGTAGAGAACACCATGACCATCCCATCTCGTACTAACGACGAGTGGCGCACCATCGTGGTTCCTCAAACCGTGTCAGCCGGCACAACTCTCTTCAGCATCACCATCGGCGGCGTACCTTATAAATTCGTTAAGAACGAGGCACTTACCTATGTGGCTGGCAAGATGATGAACTTCGGCATCAAGGTAGATAAGCAGGCAGGAAGCGGCGCTTATAAACTTACTTTGATAAGCGAAAGCATCACTCCTTGGGAGAATGATCTCGTGAGCCATGATGCAACAGCAAAGGAGTATATTGTTATCAACTCTACTCCTGGTGGTTTGAAGAATGCCATTACTGCGGCTAATAAGGACTATACCAAAATTAAGAATCTGAAGATTACAGGTGAGATTAATGCCAAGGATTTCTATTTTATGAGAGATTCTATGGACATTTTGCAGGCCTTGAATCTTAAAGATGTAAGAATCATTGGTACAAATGAACACGTAAATGACGGATGGAGTGAGTGTGTCAACAAAGATGATCAAATACCACACTTTGCTTTTTCGGGAAATAGAGGAGAAGGTAAAAGTAGCCTAACATATATTGTTTTACCAGATAGATTAAAATCTATCGGAACAAGAGCCTTTTTTAAATGTGGATATCTATCAGGATCTTTAAATATTCCAGAAGGTGTTGTAGATATTCAACAAGGTGCTTTTACTGGGTGTAAATCATTGACGGGCTCATTGTCATTACCATCAACTCTCATATATATAGGAAATGATGACCAAGGCAACCATGAAGATATCGACTACTCTTGTGGAACTTTCGCAGGTTGTGGTTTTGTAGGAGAACTGAATATACCAGAAGGAGTAAAAGAAATACGAGGATATGCTTTCGACAACTGCAAAGGTTTTTATGGAAATTTAAAATTACCAAACAACTTGGAAAAATTGGGAGAACATTCTTTCTTCTTATGCAAGAATTTAACAGGTACCTTAACTATTCCTCAAAAAATAAAAATCATTCCTAATGAATGTTTTACCGGATGCGGTTTTGATGGAACCTTAACCTTGCCAAATGGTGTTACCTCTATAGGAAACTCTGCATTCGGTGATTGTCATTTCAAAGGAGAACTATCGCTGCCTAAAGATTTACGAATCATCAACAACAATGTCTTTAGCAACAATGATTTTTCAGGTGAACTAAAATTACCTAAGAATATTAGTGTCATTGGTGAAAAAGCATTTGCTTATAATTGGCGTTTAATGGGTACTCTCGAATTTCCAGAAGGCATTCAATCTATTGGCGCAGGAGCTTTTGCACATTGTCGCAGTCTCGAAGGACTTATTTTTCCAGAAAGTCTAGAGAATATTCGTTGGGAATCAAGTTGGACTGAAGATGGTGGAGCTTTCCAAGGTTGTTACGGAATAAATAGTATTGTCTGTAAAGGAGATTTGCCTGCTTGCGTACAAACTGGTGCCTTTGAAGGCGTAGCCAAGGATAACTTCACTCTCGAAGTACCTGAATCTGCCATTTCCCAGTATCAGGCAGCACCAGGCTGGTGCGACTTCAAGCGAATCGCAGCTCACCACGAGCTCGTTTGCCGACCATCTGTTGCCTGCGCCTTAAGCACGGAGCATAAGCAGAAACTGGTGATTAACGCCGAGGGCGAATGGGAAGTAGCCAGCAAGCCAGACTGGTGTGAGGTTTCTCCTGCCAGCGGCAACAAGAAAACAGAAGTTACTTTGACCATCAAGGGAATGGCTAAGAATGCTGACAGCCGTGATGGAAAGGTGGTATTCCGCCTGAAAGACAAAGACTACACCCACGAATGTAGCGTTTCGCAGTATGGTTATGAATATGGCGAGGACGAATGGATTACCCTACAGAAGGCTACCAAGGGCAATAATGGTGGAATCAACATCGTTCTGCTCGGCGACGGCTTTAGCGCAAAGGATATTGCCAGCGGCAAATATCTGAAGGATATCAAGCAGGAAGTAGAGTATTTCTTCGGTATTGAGCCTTACAAGACTTACCGTGATTACTTCAACGTTTATACCGCCATTCCGCTTTCTACGGAATCGGGCGTAGGAACCGTGAACACCATCCGCTACAACCGATTCAATACCACCTTTACCGGTGGCGTAGGATTAAAGGCAGATTATGACGAAGTATTCGATTATGCTCTGGGCGCTCCAACCGTCAACAAGGGCAATCTGAATCAGACGCTGATTATCATCGTTCCTAATTCTACCGATTACGGCGGCATCTGCCAGATGTGGGAAGACGGTTCGGCTATTGCCTTCTGTCCTCAGAGTACCTACGGTTATCCGCTCGATACCCGTGGCGTCATCCAGCATGAGGCAGGCGGACACGGATTCGGAAAGTTGGGCGATGAATACATTTATCACAACGCCTTCATCGACTTCTGCGACTGCACCTGCTGCGAACACGTTTTTGAATTCAAAGCAGCCAAGTCACTCGGCTGGTACGACAACCTGGAACTTACCGGCAAGATGCATAGCGTAGGCTGGAGTCATCTGATTTTCGACGACCGATATAGCGACATCGTAGACATCTACGAAGGAGGCTATATGCACAATCGAGGCGTCTTCCGTTCGGAGCCGAACTCCTGCATGAACAACGATATTCCTTACTACAGCACCATCAGCCGTGAGAGTATCGTGAAGCGCATCAAGGCTTATGCCGGAGAAACCTACAGTTTCGAAGATTTCGTGAAGAACGACAAGCGGGATGCGGGAATCGTACAAAGCCGTGCTTTCGGCGGCAATGGCGACCAACGCACATCCGGAACCTACCAGCATGCTCCTATCTTCCATAAAGGCAGTCCGCTGAAAATGGCAAAGGTTAGAAAGCATCGCTAAGAGCGAAGGCAAGGTAAATCAGAATATGGACCATTAAAACAAGAAAAAAATGAAGAAACATATAATAAGATACGCCAGTTTTGCGTTGGCTATATTAGGAATAGTTTCATGTAGCGAGGAGGTGGAAACAATCTCCCACTTCAAGGATGCCCAATCTACGCCGATGACTTTTGCCGTAAACTATCCCGGCCAGAGCCGTGCCACGGCAACCAGTTTCGAGTCAAACGACAAGATAGGTCTCTACGTGGCAGAAAGCAAGGCTCCACTCGAAATAGGCGGCAATCTCGTGAACAACGAAGCGCTCACCTACGATGGCAGCAAATGGGAAGCCGCCCGTACCCTCTATTGGGACGAAGGCACTTACAACGCCTACGCTTACTACCCATACATACAGGGCGTAAGCAGCACGACAGACCAGCCTTTCAGCGTAGCCCTCGACCAGAGTATCCCGAAGACGGCAACTGCACTTGGCGGTTACGAGGCAAGCGACCTGCTCTTTGCCACCAGCAAGGACATCCAGGCATCCAACTCCCCTATCAGCCTCAATTTCAAGCACATCATGAGCAAGCTCAAGATACGCCTGATCAAGGGCGAAGATTTTGAGGGAGACATGCCTACCCATGCCCAGGTAACCATCCACAGCACGGTACCTACAGCCACCATCGACCTTCAGGCAGGCGTAGCAACCCGTTATGTGAAAGGAACCCAGCAGAGCATCATCGCCCATCAGGAGAGCGACTACATCTACTCGGCCATCATCGTGCCTCAACGCATCGAAAACCGAAGACCACTCATCGAAGTAGTAATGAAAGGTGTAAGTTATCTCTTCGAGAGCAGATTCTGGTTTAAACCCGGAACCGAACATCTTGTCAACTTCATTATTTCTGACAACCCAGACCAGGTGAAGATAGAGATAGGCGGCGAGATTCAGAACTGGGGGAAATAAATAAGAAAGCCTTTCTCCCGAAGGGCTATGAATGATAAGAATACAGAGAATTATAAATGAAGAAGACGGTATTGATATTATCCCTTCTAGCACTCCTTCTCGGCGGATGGGTGGCAGCCTTGTGGCTGCTGCCCTCTGCCGTTTATAAAGGCGACTGTCAGGAAATCCGATACGGAGTGAACGAAGGACTGGAACTTGTAGAACAGGACAACGGTGCGAAAGGCAAGCGATACGTGGTAGAAGATGCAGACGGTAACGAGCTGTTTACCATCCCTTTGCGTGGCTGTCTGCTAGACACCCGTTTCCGCAACGGGCAGCTCCGGTTCCGCGAGCAAAACTCTAAGAGAGAGGGATTTATCGACCGCCAGGGTATGGTAGTATTCACAGAAGACAGTAAATATGCGGTTCCGGAAGCCAACAGGCAGCAGGCGCAGATGCTGATGAACGGAGAGACGGAAGAAGGCACGAAGAGTGCGACTGATTACCAACCGGTAGAACAGGCAAGCAGGCAAGCGAAGGCATCAAAAGCAGGAAAGACCAGCCATCTTTCGCAGGTAGATCTCAAGACGATGGCGCAGTCGAATCCTTTCTACAAGGAAGCCTCGAAAATCATGCAGGGCAAACTCACAGAGACCGATGCCAGACGCCGCCACACCATCCTCAACTACTGCGAACATTTCCGCACAGCCTATACCACCAAGGATCTTGATTTTCTGAAACAGGTGTTTAGCGACAAGGCACTCATCATCGTAGGAAACGTGGTAAAACCAGTAGCCAACGACAACAAGTGTCAGGCTGAAGCAAAAGTAACCTACGCCATTCACTCGAAGAAAGACTATATTTCAAGACTGGCGAAGGTATTTACAGTCAACCAAAAGATAGACCTGAAATTCTCGGGATTCCGCATCATGCGCCATCCTACGATGGACGGCATTTACGGCGTCACCCTCCGGCAGCAATACAAGAGCGACCGCTACGCAGACGACGGCTATCTCTTTCTGATCTGGGATTTCCGCAACCCGTCCATGCCGCTCATCCACGTGCGTACCTGGCAACCGGCAGGAACCGTACATAGCGGAGACGATGTAATCAGTATACAAGACTTTAATTTAGAATAATATGATGGCAGTTAGGAGTGAGAAGTTAAGAGTTGGTGGTTTTAGACTCACGATACTCTTATTCATATTAAGCCTGTGGTCGGCATCCGTCCAGGCACAAGAGTTTTCGGTAGCAGGTTTCCGTCTGTTGCCCAACGACGTGAGTGCCTTTATCACCCCCGTACGCGACCTCAACGATGACCCTTGTGCCCTGGTGAAGGTAGAAGCACCCTCCGACTTTGCCTTCTCCACCCCGCTCGGAATCGTATCGCGAAAAGATAAAGTGGGCGAAATCTGGCTCTATCTTCCTAAAGGCTCCAAACTGCTTACCATCAAGCATCCGGAATGGGGCGTGCTCCGCGATTACCGGTTCAGCGAACCGCTGGAAAACAGAATGACCTACGAGCTGAAACTGAAACTGCCCAAGCCTACTCCTATCATCCAGGAGAAGCACGACACCATCGTAGAGGTAAAGACGGTAATAGATACGATTGCCATCCCACAAGTACGTAAGAAGATGCCACTCGCCCTCTACACGCTCGCCACGCTATCCCTTCATGAAGACGGACCGTCCTATGGTCTCTTCTTCGCCCTGATGCGCCGCCACGGTTTCTTTATCCATGCCAGCAGCAACCTCAAGAGCATAGGCAGCACAGAGGGAACCTGCAACAAAGAAGGTTTAACGCCGGGCAGCAGCATCAAACCTTATTATACAGGCAGTACACGCCACCAGAACTACACCTTTACCGCTGGAGCCATCCACCACATCACGCATGGCTTCTGTCTCTTCGAAGGCGTAGGCTACGGCAAAGCCGCTACAGCCTGGCAACAGACCGAGAGCAGCGGAGGCGGATACCTGCTCAACGAAGAGCTTACCCACAAAGGCTTCGCAGCCCAGCTGGGTGTGCTCGCCTCGTTCAACAGAGTGAGCATCGCAGCCTCAGCCATCACCATCGCCGGAAAACAATGGCAGGGCAGCATCGGCATAGGTATTAAAATAGGAAAACAAAAGAAGTAAGAAATGAACATAAAAAGCATATTACGCAACATCAGATTTCTTGCCCTCCTGATAGGAAACATGATGATGGCAGGGTGCAGCAATAGCGATAAGCCTGCCTATCTGGAGCCGCATCTGATAACCACAGAGGCGACCCATATCACCCGAACAGAGGCTACCCTCAACGGATCAGCTACCATAGAGGGAGAAACAGAAATGCCGAAACTTCTGTTCAGATACGGCACTTCGGAGAGCATGGATCTCAATACCAGCGAGGTTCATGCCCAGGGAGCTGACGTCTCGCTGGTTCTGACGGGGCTCAAAGCGGGCACTACCTATTATTATATGCTGCAGGGCAACAACGGCCGAATAACCACAACCAGCAACATGATGAGTTTCAACACTCTACCCAATATGAGTCCGAAACTTACATCGGCCACGCTCTTGAGCCACGGACCGATGAGCGCTTTCGTAAGTTACGAAATAACCGATGATGGCGGCGAACCGATGACCGAAACCGGATGCTACGTTTATCAGACCGGCGAGCCGGAGAACAAGCAGAAATACATCATAGAAAACTTTGACGGAAAGGAGGGCAAGATCAAGTTGCGTATCGGAAATCTGGAGCGGAATGCCCACTACGAGTTTCAGCCTTTCGCCCGGAATACGGTAGGAGAAACCATAGGAACCGCCATCAAATATGATACGAGCGACGCCATTACGCTAAACGAAACAGGCGAACTGACCCAGCTGATGGGCAACCATCTTTACGATTATACCCAGCTGACCATAGCCGGAACCCTGAACGGCGAAGACCTCAGTTGTCTGAGATTGATGATGGGGCGCGACAATAATAATGCATCCACCCCAGGCAAGCTCTCAGATATAGTCCTTACCGACGTTCACCTCGCAGCAGGCGGAATGGTAGGTCCTTATCATCACGAAGCTGCAGAAAACCAGATTGTGCAAGGCACATTTGCCGGTTGCGAGAAGCTCACCCACGTAGTTCTCCCAGCCGATGCAACCACCATCGGGAAAGATGCGTTTGCCGATTGCACTTCGCTCCGCGAGATAGAGATTCCTGCCTCAGCAGACAGCATTCTCCCTTCCAGCGGATGCACGGCGCTCGAAGCCCTTACGGTTTCGCCTGCCAACGCTTACTACAAGAGTCAGGACGGCGTGCTGCTGAATGCAGAAGGCAACAAAATCGTCTGGTTTCCGATGGGCAAGAAGGGCAAATACACCCTTCCTTCCACCTTTACCTCCATTGGTGCCTACGCCTTCAAGGAATGCAGCATCGAGGTGTTTTATCTGTCAGACAACGTCAAAACATTAGGTCAAGGCGCCTTCATGGACAGCCAGATAAAGGAAATACATCTCGGGGCAGGCATCAAGCTGATTCCTACGGGCGTTTTCCAAGGCTGCAGGAAGCTCACGAAAGTATATCTGGGAGCAAAAACCGAACATATCAGCAACTACGCTTTCGATGAATGTCCGCTTACCGACCTCTATGTTTCTGCTTCCATGATACCTTACTGCGAAGAAAACGCCTTCTCCAACAAGGTAACCAACCTCTTCACCACCTGCGTGGTCCACATTCCTGCAGGCATGAAAAAGGGGTATCAGAACCATAAGATATGGGGCAAATTCACCCATATCGTTGAAGAATAAAATTGTCGAACATTCATACTGTTAAAGAATAAATTATGACAACACCAGAAATAGAAGAGCTCAAATCGCTCGTAGAACAGAAATATGGCAAGATTCTTGCCACGACAACCGACTTCGAAGAGTTTTCACTCTATCTGGAGAAGAAAACATGTGGAACTATTTCTCCATCCACCCTCAAACGACTCTATGGATACGTGAGCGACAATCATAAGCCGCGCATGGTAACCCTCGATGTGCTTTCCCAATACATCGGGCATAAGAACTACATGGAATTTACCCATTGGCTCAAGACCAGCACCAAGTACAACAGTTCTTTCTTCAAGGCAAGCCAGCTGGTAAGTAGCGATTTACAAGAAGGTACTCTTGTTTCTATCGGTTGGAGTCCCAACCGTCTGCTGCAGCTCCGCTATCTGGGCGACAGCACCTATGAAATAGAGAAATCAGAGAACAGCAAACTGCAGCCTGGCGACCGCTTCGTAACAGGCTGTTTCATCAAGGAGCAGCCCCTCTTCCTGCCCTACATCGAGCGTGGCGGCGAGCGTACAGCCTCGTTCGTAGCCGGCAGAAACGGCGGACTTACCGTCATCAGCATCAACGAGAAATAAAATAACAGTAATCAAGAAAAAGAGGAATCCGTGAGCATGGAAGAAACTGAAGAAAAGAAGAAGAAAACGACATCGGGATTTACCGAGGATATCAGCAAGGAGATGAGCAATTCAAACCCCTTGCCTGTGGAGGATGCATTCAGCAATCTCCACCAATGCTACGTGTCTATTTCGGGCCATACACGCATCTTTACAGCCACCAAATACGGCAAGCGTTTCATGTTGAAATGTCTCAAGAACGATTTTCTCTACACCCCTATTTACCGCCAGGCACTCGCCAAGGAGTTTGAAATAGGTCAGCAGCTGGAACATCCCAATATCTGCCGTACCATCGACCTGGAAAAGGTTGACAACCTAGGCACGGTAGTTGTGATGGAATATATTGACGGCGATAATCTGGAACAGCTCATCAAGAAGAATGCCCTCTCGGCAGAACTTGCCCACAAGATAGCAGGACAGCTGATGGATGCACTGGAATACATGCACAACAAACAGATGATTCATCGCGATCTGAAGCCTTCCAACATCATGATTACACATAACGGACAGAACGTGAAGCTCATCGATTTCGGTCTCTCGGATAGCGATTCTTTCTGCGTATTGAAATCGCCAGCCGGAACTTCGGGCTATATTGCTCCCGAACAGATGTTGCCGGGAGCCAAGGCTGAACCGCGTGCCGATATTTATTCTCTGGGCATGGTTCTGGGCGACATGGCCAAGGCTACGGGCGATAAGGCGCTCAGCAAGATGGCAGAAATCTGTAGTTGCCGCGACCCGCAAAGCCGTCCGCAGAATATCGTCCAACTGCGCCAGCGCCTGTCCTGTACGCCCCGTTACCGCCACGCCTCCCTCCTGCTCTGTGCCCTCATCATCGCCCTACTGGCAGCCCTGGCCGGGAGCTATTATCATCTGGAGAAGAATGCCCAAGAACCTGCATCTTCGGCAAGCGACAGCATTCAGCCCAACGACAATAAGGTAATCGACTATCAGCTTTGGGGTAAATAAAGCAGGAACAGACCCTGGGTTTGACATCCGTGCCTACAACAATACCAAGGCACGAATTGGTCTGAATATCATCCGCCACACTATGGCGATTATCAACGAAGAAAACAAAAACTCAAAGATCCGTTTCGATATTCATAATAATAATGGATGCAGCGCTATGCTTACGGTTCAGAGACACTTGAAAGCACTATAAAGTAAATATTTCACAAATTTAAACTATTATTCTATAAATTAGATACTTATGAAAACAATTATTATAGACAATGAGATTCTCTCCATCGAAACTTTGAGTCGCATGCTCTTGGAATATGACGATATTGAAGTGGTGGGTAGTGCCTGCAACACCATGGTGGCAGAAGGACTGATCAAGGCAGCTTCTCCTGACCTCGTCTTTCTTGATGTAGAACTGCCGGGCATGTCGGGAGTGGATTTCATCCGCGAGGTGAAACGTCTGACGCAAGGACGCTGCCGGGTGGTGATGTACACCGGACATAAGGACTCGATGCTTTCTTCGTTTCGTAACGAGGCATTCGACTTTCTACTCAAACCCGTTGACCGCGACGAACTCTCGGCGATGATTCAGCGCTTACGCCTCCATATCGAATCCTCCAACCAGAAGGCGCCTGACAACAATCCTGCCGACATCAACAGTACTGTACGGCGCGACCGCGAAAAACTGATTTTCAATACCAACTTCTCTGACTTTCGAGTGGTTTCCATTGCCGACATCGGACTCTTTTACTACAATAGTGATCAGCGAATCTGGGAAGTCGTTGTGTCGGGATGTGAAGAACCCATACGCCTGAAACGTAACGTCAACTGTGAAACATTGCTCGCCCTCGACCCTTGTTTTGTACAGGTGAGCCAGCGCTTTGTCATCAATATCAACTGTTTGATGGAAGTGTGCGACAATGTCTGTCGCCTCTATCCACCCTTCGACCATATTAATAATGTCAAGGTGGCGCGGCTCTATCGCAAGAAACTCATCAGTCGGTTTAACACCATTTGAACCACTATTGCCGACAAAAAGAACTTGTCAGAGGGTCTATGTCATCATTCCTAAGCGTTACAAATAACAGATAACAGTTAACAGTTTCCAAAAACGATTTTTTTGCGATTCAAGCGTGACAATATAACAGTATTACAGTTTTTGGAAAGCTAATCGCACATACACAGCAATGTTTTCACGGATTTAACAGTTGGCAAGTGGAACAGGAACCAGTCCCCCTGTTTCCAAGTCTCGAAAAAATCAAATTCGTATAACTCATTGAATACTATCAATTTAAATCATGTCCAAGATTTTTTCTTTGGACAGCAGTGAATCTTTAACTAAAATCTCTGACCAAAATGCGCTCGAGTACCTCGATTCTGGAAAGAATTTTATTATGGATCGCCTACGGTTCGAATTTTTGGAGAAGCGAGAGCAGAGAATAAATCCAAAAATTTATTCTTTGCCGAGTCGTGACAAAAATAACCTATAGGTAAATGAAAACAAAATCTTTAGAATAATCTTCAACTAGAATCGTTTCCGTGTCCTCTGTGTGTTCCGTGGATAAGAAAAATTTCCGTGCGACATTACACCATTCATATATCTCAACACAACAAAATAGTATACAAGGTAATTGTTTTATACATTTGACCACAAAATTCACTCGCCAACCAAGCAATTATCGTTCGCTTCTCGTTGACTTCTCGTTCGTTCCTCGTTCGTCTCTCGTTGTGCTTTCGTTCGTTATTCGTTAGCCGATCGAGGACATAACGAATACCGAACGAGAAAACAGCGAAATGACAACGAGAAGACGACGAAAAGACGACGAGAACAAATCGAAACGGGGACGAGAAGCAAACAAAACAAACTACAGACCACAATCACCAACTATTATACCCGTTTTTGGCCATTTACATGGCGCGTGCTGCAAATCAACCCATCAGGCAGTACACCCTAAGCTCAAGACAAAACAAATGGCTGTAATAGTCTCTTTTTAACAACACAAAATCTGAAACTGCTCGCGCGCGAACCTATAAGTACCTGGCGAAGCCCTTTACACCCTACCACATACTATCACCCCCTGAACCAAAACACAGCCAGGTCATTTTTACCCGTGTCATAACATACAGCCAAGACCGTCAGACACACATCTAAAAGCAACATAACAAACTGCATATCAAATACATACAGAAATAAAATACAGCTAACCAGTAAGAATGGGACACCAATCTACAACAGTCCAAACAGATTTACAGACAAAATGCATCAAAAATGATACAAACATTTACAGAAAGTAGCATTTTCACTACCTATCACAGCAAAGGGCAGGAGTCTCCTGTGAGAGTCCAGCCCTTTTATGTGATTAGAAATAATGAAGTCTTGTGATCAGAAACCTATCAAGGCTTCACCTTGAGTTGTTTTTTAATAGAGATTGATTGTCTGTTGCATGAGTTTACTTATCTGCAATTCTTCTCGTCTTTAGTATCAGCGTTACTCGTTTATTGTTATTTTCCTGGATTGAAACGAGAAAAGCAAGTGTAAAATCGAGAATAACTCTTAATTGGCTTTCCCTCCGGCCGCCGAACATTGCCGAAATCAGCAATTATGCTACATTTGTGTGCTCATCTTCTTTAGAGGATGCGATGGTGGTGGGAACGTCAGCGATGATAGGAACGGAGCTTGATAGCATCGTGAATCAACACACGGATAAGTTCTGCAATCCCGTCGTGTTACTTAGAACAAATTCCGTTGCCCGTGATTCATCCGAGATCCACTTCTTTCAGGCGTTAGGCAATGCCCATGCTGAGCGCACAGAAAAAAAAAAGAGAACCATTGCTGATTCTCTTTGTGATTCCGGCGGGATTCAAACCCACAACCTTCTGATCCGTAGTCAGATGCTCTATTCAGTTGAGCTACGGAACCTCTCGTGGCGCCTCATTTCTCAATTGCGGGTGCAAAGGTACTATATTTTTTTCAGACTACCAAACTTTTTTGCCTTTGAATTTTGCCAGTTTTTATTTATAGGTTTGATTCCTGTCCAGATGCGCACGGACAAGTAGCTGATTCATTGCATCTTCCGTATTGAAATCATAACATCTGACTGAATAGAGATGTGTACGACGTCTTCAAGACATAAACCGCATAGAAACAAAACAGAAACAAAAAAAAGAGAACCATTGCTGATTCTCTTTGTGATTCCGGCGGGATTCAAACCCACAACCTTCTGATCCGTAGTCAGATGCTCTATTCAGTTGAGCTACGGAACCTCTCGGGTGCCTCATTTCTGAATTGCGAGTGCAAAGGTACTATGTTTTTTTCACTCGACCAAACTTTTTGGGATTTTTTTTCAAAAAAAGGTGCATTTTCCTTGGTTTTCCTGCCATTTCTTAGCCTTTTTACACCTGTTTTTCAAAGGAGAGAGAGACAATTATGCAAAATGATCCTCAACAACTGCGAGACAAAAAACGCTGTGCCCCACCCTTGCCTCTTGATTTATATAGATGAATTTAGGTATGATAGATTACAATTAGAAGAAATCCGTTGGCTGTCTCACGAAAATATTCTACCTTTGCAAGCATGAAGAAGACATTTGCCGTATTGGGAATGATGTGTGCAGGATGTGCAGCAAGTGTGGAAAAAAAACTCAAAACCACAGAAGGGGTGACAGACGCTGCTGTCAACCTGCCTGCACGTACAGTATTGGTGGAATATGACGAACACCGCACGTCACCAGAACAACTACAGGCATCGCTGGCGCAAGTGGGCTACGACCTTGTTGTGGAACAAGACCGCAACGTAGAAGCCATTGAGCGAAGATCATGGCAGCGAATCCTGCGACAGGCCCTGCTCTCGTGGGGCTTTGCCCTCATGGTCATGTTGGTGGCAATGGGTTATATTCCGATGGGAAACCGCAATACGGAAAACCAAGTGATGCTCGTCATCGCGCTGCTCAATCTGTGTTACTGCGGACGGAGTTTCTACTGTAATGCGGCTCGACAACTCCTGCACCGTTCCGCCAATATGGACACCCTTGTGGCACTCTCCACCGGTATTTCGTTTGTCTTCAGCAGCTTCAACACCTTTTGGGGCGATAGCTTCTGGGGAGCACGAGGCATGGCGTGGCACACCTATTACGATGCATCGGTCATGATTATCAGTTTTGTGCTGACAGGCAGACTCCTGGAAGAGCGTGCCAAGCACAACACAGCCTCAGCAATCCGCGCTCTGATGGGACTCACTCCAAAGACCGCCCACCTCGTTGTAGATGACACGGTAAGCGATGTGATGCTGGCAGCCCTGCAACAGGGTGACACGATAGAAGTGAGACCTGGCGAAAAAGTACCCGTAGATGGCACCATTATCCCAGACTGCCGCACCAGCATCGACGAGAGCATGATTACAGGTGAAGCTGTGGCTGTGGAAAAAGCCCCCGGCGACAAGGTGCTGGCAGGTACCATCGTGAAAGGAGGCACGTTCCGCTTCAAGGCAGAAGAGGTGAGTCAACAGACCGTTCTGTCGCAGATGATTCGCATGGTGGAAGAAGCACAAGGTTCCAAAGCGCCCGTACAGCGTGTTGTGGATCACGTGGCTGCGGTATTCGTGCCAGCCGTGGGACTCATTGCCGTAGCAACCTTCCTGCTCTGGTATCTTATCGGAGGCAGCAACTGTCTGCCGCAGGCTGTCATTTCTGCCGTATCCGTACTGGTCATAGCGTGTCCATGCGCCATGGGACTTGCCACGCCAACCGCCCTCATGGTGGGAATAGGCAAGGCGGCAGAAGCCGGCATACTGATCAAGGATGCCACCGCATTGGAACTGTTGCGCAACGTGGACTGCATGGTAGTAGATAAAACAGGAACCATGACTCTCCCCTCACCCGATGGTCAAGGCGAACAACTCAAGCCCTTTGCCCGTGAAGCCGTGGAGGAGTTACATAAAATGGGCATCACCCTCTACATGATGAGTGGCGACAAAGAAGAACGCGTCAGACACGGGGCACAGGAGGCTGGTATCAGCCACTACAAATGGCAGGTATTACCACAAGACAAAGACGATGCGGTAAAGGCCCTGCAACAAGAAGGCAGACACGTGGCCATGGTGGGAGACGGCATCAACGACTCGCAGGCATTGGCACGTGCCGATGTGAGCATTGCCATGGGACGCGGCACCGATGTGGCGATGGACGTGGCGCAAGTCACGCTCATGGGCGACGACCTCAGGCGCATCCCTGATGCTATCCGATTGTCAAGACGCACGGTGGCAATGATCCGTCAGAACCTCTTCTGGGCATTTATATATAATATGGTGTGCATCCCACTGGCAGCCGGACTGCCTTACGCCTTTGGCGCACACTGGCAGATCACCCCGATGTGGGCATCTGCCCTGATGGCCTGTTCGAGCGTCAGCGTAGTGCTCAACAGTCTGCGACTGAAACGAAGCAATACCGTCATTCTGTCATTCACGAAACAAGCATAACAAATGGAACGCAAAGAAATCACCTTCGATACCTTTATCCGTGGCGTACTCTTCGTAGCCGTACTGGCAGGTATCATCCTCCTGCTGCGCCGCCTCAGCGGAGTGCTGCTGCCTTTCTTCCTGGCATGGCTCATTGCCTACCTGCTCTTTCCGCTGGTCAAATTCTTTCAGTACAAATGCAGGCTGCACTTCCGCATTCTCGGCATCCTTTGTGCCTTTCTTGTGGCAGGAGGCATTGTGTCACTCGCTTTCTGGCTCATCATACCACCCATGGTGGAAGAAGGAATAAGAGTGAAGGATCTGGTGCTCCATTATATAGAGACCAATGCCACCTTCAACAACATACCAACTCAGATACAGGAATACCTGCACCGTCACCTTACCGGCGATGAGGTCAAAGCCATGGTCACGCAAGAGGGATTCATGCAAGCCATGAGAGAGGCCATGCCCAAGATATGGGCCATCATCACCCAAAGTATCGGGGCGGTAAGCAGTCTGCTCTCGATCACTATGGTATTCCTATACACCCTGTTTATCCTCATCGACTATGAGAGACTGACCACAGGATGGCCCGACCTGTTGCCACAACGCTACAGAGCCTTTGCCGTGCAACTGGTACACGACGTAGAGGACGGTATGAACAAATATTTCCGCGGACAGGCCTGCGTGGCATTCTGCGTAGGTGTGCTGTTCAGCATCGGATTCCTCATCATCGACTTCCCCATGGCGGTAGGTTTGGGCATGCTCATCGGCCTGCTCAACATGGTACCTTACCTGCAAATTGTAGGTTTCGTACCAACGGTACTGCTTGCCATCATCAAAGCGGCAGACTCAGGAGAAAACTTCTGGATTGTGTTACTCATGGCACTCATCGTGTTTGCGGTGGTTCAGATCATTCAAGACACCATTCTCACCCCACGCATCATGGGTAAGGTCATGGGCCTCAACTCAGCCATCATCCTACTCTCACTGTCTATTTGGGGGTCGCTGTTGGGCATGTTGGGTATGGTAATCGCCCTGCCTCTCACCACATTGCTCATCACCTATTACCAAAAATACATTGTCAAAAAAGGATAAAAATCAGATAATTATTTGTCATTATCCCATTTTGTTCGTACTTTTGCATGCAAAAGACCATGGTTTATGGCAAAGAATATCATACGGTTATAGACATACAAAGACAACATATTAAGAATATTACAGAACACATCGATATTAGAGGATGCAACAACAAACAAACGACACAACAAAATAAAAAGATTGTTTTTAACAATGGGGAAAGGATTACAACAACATATTGTGCGAGCCATTGTCACTGTGTTCTTCATCATATACACAGTGGCTTTGTCGGCACAAAACAACCAATACCGCATGGATGACGGTCTCTTCAAACTCTACGAAAAGGCCTACAAAGAACGAAAAACGCTGGCAGGAAAAATTCTCGCAGATACCATCATTGAAAGAGCTAAAGCCATAGGAGACCGAAATGGCGAAATCACGGCAATGACCATCCTCTTGCTGTACAACTACTATCAGGAAGACAATATGCCCGCTGTGGAACGCGAAGCAAAAAAACTGATGGATAAGGCTACTGCATACGAAAAATGGACCTACTACTATTTCGCAGCAGCCAACCTCACCAACTATTATATCAGGGAAAAAAGATACCTCGAAGCCTATACGATAGCTCTGGAACAAAGAAAAATCGCAGAGAAAAACAACCATCTCATAGGCATTCGAGACAGCTACTATTCACTGGCAACCATACAACAATACCGAGGAGAATATGCGAGAGCTATCGACAATTACCGCGAGTATATCAAATACTCGAAAGACCACAATATACCTTCCAATTTCACAGACACTTATGCAAACATCTGCAATTGTCTAAGAAAGACTCAAAGCTTTAGAGAAACACTCCAGGAAGTGAAGGAAGCATGGGCCGAATGTAAGTCGGACTACAACCGGTTTGACATTAAACTACAGGAATGTTACGCACTCTTCATGCTGGGAAGGTATGATGATTTCAGGAAAGAATATAACTATCTGAAACAACATGAAGCATACGACCGTGATCTGCACGGCGACGTGAAAGAAGCTGTGGAAACATTCAAGAAAATGCTCGACGGAAAAGACCAGGAGGTGTTGGAAACCATCAAGAGACTCAAAGAGGAAAGCGAACTGGAAGGGTACAGACTGGCTGTGGCATACTATAAATACAAAGGGGACTACGCCAAAGCGGTCAAAAACCAATGGATGCTCATTGATGTTTATGGAGATTACGCCGGCGAACTGGTTCAAAACGATGATCGTATCGTAAAAAACATGTCCAACATACAGCAACATGAAAGAGAGGTGCAGCAGATGGACTATCAAAACACCCAACTGGCCATGGCCAACGCACAACTCTCACTCAACAAATCAACCCTCGAACTCAACAAATCACAGGACAATGCACAACTCGCACAACTGCAGGCTGACAGAAACAAACTAAACTACCAGAACCAACAACTGGAATCGCAAAGACTGCAAAACAAGCTTGAACAAGAAAACAAAACACGACAGGCGGAAGCAGAACAATACCGCCTCAAGAAAGAGGGAATGGCACTTTGTCTGACCTTTGTCGTACTCATCGCCATCAGCTTCACACTCTATGCTATCATACGATGGAGACACGGAAGACAGTTGAAACAGGGCATTAGAAAACTGCGAGAGAGCATCTCGCTACTGAATACCGCCAAACTCAGAGCCAGTGAATCGGAACTGACTAAGACACGCTTCATACAGAACATGAGTCACGAGATAAGAACACCACTCAATGCCATCGTGGGATTCTCTAACGTACTCGTCACCATGGGCAACGAACTGTCAGAAGCAGAAAGTCAGGAACTGACACAATATATCACAACAAACTCAGAACTGCTCACCACCTTGGTCAATGACATTCTCGACCTGACTAACCTGCAGAGTGGTAACTTCGTCATGACCAAAGAAATTGTAAAGGTCAACGAACTCTGTCGAGAAACCATGGAAACCGTCAGACACAGATTGGCAGGAGGCGTGACGCTGACATTCGAAACAGAGTTGAATGAAGATTTCGAAGCCGTAACAGACCGCAAGCGTGTGCAACAGGTGCTCATCAATCTATTGACAAATGCTGAAAAGAACACAGAAAAAGGCAGCATCATACTGTCTTGCAAAAAGATAGAAAATACCGATATGATCTCTTTTACTGTCACAGACACAGGAATCGGCATTCCTGTCGAACGGATGGATGAGATATTCAAACGTTACAAGAAACTCGACGACAAAAAACAAGGTTCCGGACTCGGTCTCGACATCTGTCGCACCATTGCAAAAAAACTTAATGGTGAAATCAACATCGACCGCCAATACACCAATGGTGCACGTTTCTACTTCAATATTCCCTACAACGCATGAAACAGACAAAAAGAACTACAATATACACCCTGCTGATCATCCTGCTGTTTGGCTTGGCTTTGCCCACACAAGGACAGAACAATCCATTCAAGATCAACGACAGCCTGTACCCACTATACCTCAGAGCCAACTACAACAGAAAGAACCATATCTGTCTGGAACAGGCTGACTCACTAAGGAGAAAAGCCATCAGGCTAAAAGACCACAAGGCAGAAATCCTTGCTCTTCTCGTTCCTCTGAAATACCAAATAACAAAACAGCACAATTTCCCTGCCGTTTGGAAAGCAAGTCAGCAGGTAAGAAAGAAAGCACAGGAATACAACTATCTGCAGTATTATTTCTACACTTCTACAACTATGGCAACCTACCTCCTGTCTGAAGACAGATTCGACGAGGCGAAAGAACTGATGCAGAAAGACATCCAGTTTGCCACAAAACACAAACACCCATACGGCATTCAAGCAGGCTATGTGGCATTGGGAAATATGCTGATGGCAAGAGGGGAATATGCACATGCCATTTTCTACTACGAAACAGCACTACAATTCTCACAGGAACACATGCAGAAACAGGAGCGGTCAACAATCTATCCTCACATCTGCGATGGTAACATACGTTTAGGACGATTCCAAGAAGTCGTCAACGCAACAAATGAGGGCATCCGCTACTGTTATTCAGAACCTACAAAAGCTGGACTCTACGGCTACAAAGCTATTGGCCACTTCATGACAGGTGATTACGCCAACTTCAAGAAAAGCTATCAGGAATATTTCAAGAGATTGAATACTGTCCCTATTATCGCAACAGAATACCTTATTTTATTGAACTCATTATACGCCATTTCCAATCAGGATTCTGTGAAATATCAGGAATACAAGAACAAACTGTCCGGACTGCTCAGAAAATACAGCTCCTATGCCTACTATTCATACAACGGACAATATGACAAGGCGGCAAAAGTCATGAACAAAATTGTAAGACTCACACAAAACGGAGGCAACACCAACATCCTCACAGACCTTGCAGGCATGAGAAACAGCTTTGCCATGCAGATTGCTGACATCGACAAGCAAAAGGCTGCCAACGAAATGGCAAAGCTACAACTGCAACTGGCCCAACTGCAACTGGCCAGCAACAACCTTGAGATAAGCAATGCGGACAGACTCAAGAAATTGGCAGAGATGCAGAACGGTCGTAACCTGCTCGCACTACAGAACCAAAAACTCAAGTCTAACAAACTGGGCGTTTCCATCGACAGTCAGAAGAAACTGGTAGAACTGCAGAAACGACAATACAACATGCAAAAACTGATCATGGTAGCCATGGCGGCTATTGCCCTGCTGCTCATTGTTGGCACGATCATCTATCTGAAAGCTAACAAAAAAATGGAGCGACGACTGTCCAAACTCTCTAAAAATCTGACCCATACATTGGCCGAACTCAACATCGCCAATAAAGAAGCACAACATGCCGACCAACAAAAGACACTCTTCATACAAAATATGAGCCACGAAATAAGAACACCACTCAACGCCATCGTAGGTTTCTCGCAAGTGCTTACCGACCCCAGTTTCAACATCAGCGATGAAGAGAAATCGGACCTTACCTATAGAATCACAGAAAACTCAGAGCAATTGAGCAACCTAATCAATAATATCCTTGATCTGACCTCCATAGAGAGTGGAAAATATCAATTGATAATAGAACCGGCAGACATCAATGGTGTGTGTCGGGATGCCGTAGAAGAAGCACGCAGTCACGTGGCAGAAGGGGTGATGTTAACATTCAACACCCAACTGGCAGAAAGCGAAAAGATTGAAACTGACGGAATGCGGGTGAAACAGGTTGTGACACACCTGCTGAATAATGCTATCAAGAACACAACAGCAGGCAGCATACAGGTAAACTGTTCGAAGAACCAGAAAGGACAAACCTTCATCACAGTAACTGACACAGGTGTGGGCATTCCGCAAGACAAGCAAGAAACCATCTTCGAACGCTTCGGAAAACTGGATCAATTTAAACCTGGATCAGGTCTCGGACTGGAAATCTGTCGCACCATTGCCCATAAATTAGGAGGTAATGTGTACCTCGATCCCGACTATACCAACGGCGCACGTTTTTGTTTTTTCTTTGGGAAACCAGAAGGAAAAGCGGCAGAGGTCTGATCCTTCAAAGGATACTTACTCCTGACGCAACATGGCAAGATAATCATCGTAAGAAATGTGACGACCACCCATGGAACGGAGATGCGGAGTTTCAAACTGGCAATCGATCATCAGTCCGCCATTCTTCTCCATCAGTTGTGCTAAAGCGATGAGTGCCACCTTGGAGGCAGATGGGGCCAACGAGAACATACTCTCACCCATAAAACAACGACCAAGACAAACTCCATACAGTCCGCCAACGAGTTGTTCATCCTCATCCCACACCTCCACACTGGCGGCAAACCCCTGACGATGCAATTCGGAAAACGCAGCTATCATCTGAGGACCAAGCCATGCACCTTTCTCTTCAATTCGCAGTTCGCTACAATTATCTATAACAGCTTGAAAATCTTGATTAAACGTCACATGGTAAATATTTTTATTTAACAGCGAACGCATGGAGTGACTAATATGAATCTCATGAGGTAAAATCACATAACGGTCCATCGGACACCACCATTGAATCTCGTCATAATCACGAAAACTGTACCAAGGGAAGATGCCGTTACTATAAGCAAGTAACAGGCGATCAACACTGAGGTCACCACCAATGGCAAAGAGTCCGTCATCATCACCACGGCGTGGATCAGGAAACCAGAGATTGTTGTCAAGTCGATAAATCATAACTGCTCCAAATCATTTAACAACAAAAACACCATCCTTACAGTCCACAGTGGCTATTCCACCCTTGCTGAGAGAACCAAACAACAAGGCACGCATCAACAACGGTTTGATATTGTTGCCAATCACTCGATCCATCTCACGAGCACCGTATTCCGGTGTAAAGCCAAGCGTAAGCAGACGGTCGAAGGCCTGCTGAGAAACAGTTAGTTTCACCTGGCGCTGGCCAAGCTTGTCAGAAAGGAGGGCAAGTTTCTTACGAAGGATAAGCGTTGCCATTGTCTTGTCCATATCACGAAAAGTCACAATATCGGTCAGGCGGTTGATGAATTCAGGCTTGAACACCCTCTTCACCTGTTGCCGCATAGCCTCACCACGGGACACATGCCCCGTGAAGCCAACGCTGGCCTGTGAAGCATACTGCGCTCCTGCATTAGAAGTCATAATAATGATAACATGATGGAAATCCGCCTGCTGACCTCGGTTATCTGTCAGGCGGGCATAGTCCATTACTTGAAGTAGAATATTATAAATGTCGCTATGGGCTTTCTCAATCTCATCAAGCAGAAGCACACAGTTGGGCGTCTTACGAATGGCCGAAGTAAGCAGACCACCATCATCATACCCCACATAACCGGCAGGCGAACCAATAAGTTTGGCAACGGTATGCTTCTCCGCATATTCAGACATATCGAAACGCACCAATTCCACGCCCAACTGACGAGCAAGCACACGGGCAACCTCTGTCTTACCAACACCAGTGGGCCCCACAAAGAGCAATGAGGCCATCGGTTTGTCAGAATCGGTAAGACCAGCCTTGGCCATCATCACTGCATCTGTCAGACGCTCAATGGCCTTATCTTGACCATAGATCTGACTCTTCATCTGTGTGACAAGGTCTTTCAACGAATTATTATCGGCCTCTTTCAAGGCATCGGCATCAATACGGCAAACCTTATTTAATATTTCATCAACCAGGCTCTTTGTCACATAGTTATGCAGACGATTACGCGGGTGGACTTCAAGATAAGCACCTGCCTCATCAATAATGTCAATGGCTTTGTCGGGCAACTGGCGATTTGTTATCAACCGAGCCGAACTCTCAACAGCATACGTCCAAGCATCCTTCCGGTAGATTACATTGTGATAGTTCTGAAAGGTTGGTAACAATGCTTCTACAATACGAAGGGTGTCCTCTACAGACGGTTCCTTAATGTCAATCTGCTGGAAACGACGAGTAACGGCCTTCGACTTGGCAAGGGTACGATTGAAGGCTTCATAGGTTGTTGAACCTATAAAACGGAGTTTACCTCGATCAAGATAGGGTTTCATGACATCAAAAGCACTGATACTATCAGATTGCGCTTGTTCACCACCCATCATCAAATGAATCTCATCGAGATAGATCACACTGTTACCTTGGGCTGTAGCACCGTCCAGAACATCCTTGAGGCGCTTTTCAAACTCGCCTCGAAACTGTGCACCAGCCATCAACTGTCCCATTTCAATAGAATATATGTGGGCCTTTTGCAACCTATAAGGCACATGACCTTTGGCGATGCGTTGTGCCAAACCATAAATCAGAGCGGTCTTACCCACCCCAGGCTCACCAATATGGAGCGGATTGTTCTTCTCCATACGGCAAAGCACCTCTATGGTACGGTCAAGTTCTGCCTCGCGACCGATAATGGGCAGATGATCAGTGGCTTCTGCTGTAATATCAGTGGTCCATTGTTTCCAATCTGATGACGAAGCAAAATCAGAAGGACTTCCCATCATCTCATCATCGTCCTCCAAGTCATCATCATCCAAGTCATCGTCTTCTAAGTCATCCAAGTCATCGTCAAGTTCTTCTTCAGCAACATAAGAATCCTTTGCATCGCAATATTCATGAAGAGATAACAGAAGAAACACTTCCGTGACTTTGAGATGTTTGGTCAACAGATAGGTCCCCATACACTCAGCATCACGCATCATGGCTTCAATAAAGGAAGTCACACACAACACACGATCAGCATTTTCTCCTTTGCATATCGTGAAAATCCGACGCATAGAAGACGACAGTTCCAAATCTACTGGCTTTGGGGCTTTTTCTTGAGAAGCTAACCATTTTTCAACATCTTCAGCCAATTCACCAGGCTGACAATCTAAAGATTGCTTCAATACATTAACAAAAGACGGTGCTATTTGGCATAGAGCCAACAGCACATGTTCAGGCATCAGAAATTCATGGGAAGACCGATGAGCAAGTTCACAGGCTTGCTGGATGGCCCTATTCATCGTGGTTGTTATTCTCATTGCTAATTATCGTTTGATCATTCAGGAATATAACTCAAGGTCAGAGGAAAACCATTGGCACGGGCAAGACGCATGGCTTTGTCAACCTTGGAACGCGCAATATCAAGCGGATAGACGCCCACCACAGCCTGACCTGTACGATGAATGGCCAACATGAGTCGTTCTGCCTCATCAGCAGACTTAAAGAACACGTCCATCAGCATCATTACCACAAAATCCATCGTTGTGTAATCATCGTTATGACAAATCACCTTATAACGTCCCGGCTCCTTCATATTGAGGCGCACGCGCATTGTTGATTGAGTTTTTTCTTGAGCCATAATCCACGTAAAATGTAATACTATAGTGCAAAGGTAATCATTTTCAGCAAAATAAGATGCAAATATTTTGCCTTTTGGTTTATTTGTAGTAATTTTGTGGTCAAGATATTAATAAGTTACTACTATGTTTGACAAAGAAACTTACATCAGGCGAAGAGCCGAATTGAAAAAGCTGGTAGGCAACGGAGTCATTGTACTCTTCGGAAACAATGAATCACCCTACAACTCACCTGCCAACTGCCATGCACCAATGCGTCAGGACTCTACGTTCCTCTATTACTTTGGACAACACCGCGACGGACTGGTAGGAGTAATTGACGTGGACAACGACACAGAAATGCTCTATGGTGACGATATTGACATTGAAGACATCGTATGGATGGGATTCGTAGATAGCGTGAAGGTTTTGGCAGATGCTGTGGGCGTCAGCATCACAGGACCGATGAAAGAACTCTCACACGTTTGTCACGAGGCATTAGCAAAGAAACGCACCATCCACTTTCTGCCACCCTATCGACACGATACAAAAATACAAATCATGGACTTGTTGGGCATCCACCCCTCACAACAAAAGGATGCTGCATCTCTACCATTGATTCATGCAGTGGTAAAAATGCGTTCGACCAAGGAAGAACAAGAGATTGCTGCCATTGACCGCGCCTGCAATATCGGCTACGAAATGCACACCACCGCGCAACGTCTGACAAAAGCAGGAACAACAGAACGTTACGTTGGAGGACAAGTTGACGGAATAGCCCGTTCAATGGCCCAGGACACAAGTTTTGCCACCATCTATACCCAACACGGTGAAATCATGCATGGCAATCCATCAGACGCAATACTGCAAGACGGAAGACTTGTCATCTGTGACGCAGGATGTGAACTGGATGACTATTGTTCTGACCATACAAGAACAATGCCTGTCAACGGAAAATTCACCCAGCGGCAACTGGAAATCTACAGCATCGTAGAAGCTTGCCATGATTATGTATTGGAAGTAGCCAAACCAGGAGTTAAGTACAAGGAAGTACACTTTGCCGTATGCCGTAAAATGGCTGAAAGCCTGAAAGAAATCGGTTTGATGAAGGGAGACATTGATGAAGCTATTGCAGCAGGAGCACACGCCATGTTCCTCCCCCACGGACTTGGGCACATGATGGGTATGGACGTACATGACATGGAAAGCATCGGACAAATCTATGTCGGATTTGACGATGAGACAAGACCCAATCTGGAACAATTCGGCACCAACTGCCTAAGAATGGGAAGACGGTTGCAAGAAGGATTCGTCGTTACAGACGAACCGGGAATCTATTTCATCCCACATCTCATTGATGAATGGAAAGCTAACGGACACTGCAAAGACTTCCTCAATTTCGATATGCTTGAAACTTACAAGGACTTTGGAGGAATACGCATCGAAGATGATGTACTGATAACCAATGACGGATGCCGTTTCTTGGGAAGCAAACGTATTCCATACCATCCCGCAGAAATAGAAGAAATAATGGCAGGAAACAAATAAAAACGAACAAGCAACAAATAAATAAAAAAAAAGAGAACTAATTATGAAGAAAACATTCATTATCGCAATAATGGCAATTCTTGCCATTGGTGCTCAGGCTCAGGAAAAAAAGACTGAGAACAAAAACAAACCGGTATTCACCGTTGTCAAGGAGAATCCTATTACATCTATCAAGGACCAGAACCGTTCGGGTACGTGCTGGGCCTATTCTACTCTTTCGTACTTTGAGGCAGAAATTCTGAAAAAGACAGGTAAGACCTATGACCTCTGTGAGAGTTTTGTGGCCAACAAGGACTACATGGACCGTGCCATACAGGTTGTAAGACTGCACGGAGACTGCCAGTTTGCACAAGGCGGATCAGCTTATGATGTGCATTACGTGCTCCAGAACTACGGAATCTGTCCAGAAGAGGCCATGCCTTTCCCTGGTTCACTCTATGGTGACTCTCTCAACAACTTCAACGAGTTCTTCTCACTGCTTGAACCATACGTGGCTGCCGTATCAAAAAGCAATGCTAAGAAAATCTCTAACCAGTGGAAAGTTGGACTGCAGGGCATTCTCGATGCATATCTTGGCAAATGTCCGGAAGAATTCACCTACCAAGGCAAAACATACACTCCAAAGAGTTTTGCTGCTTCACTCGGTCTCGACTGGAACGACTACGTTAGCATAACTTCTTTCACTCACCATCCTTTCTATACCGCTTATGCTGTTGAAGTACAGGACAACTGGCGCAATCCTCTGAGCTACAACGTACCTATGGACGAAATGATGAAAATCATTGATAATGCCATTATGAACGGCTACACTGTAGCATGGGGCGGAGACGTTTCAGAAGAAGGATTCACACGCAATGGATTGGCTTATGCCATCGACACCAAGAAGACTGAGAGCCTTCAGGGAAGCGACATGGCACGCTGGCTCAAGATGACTGCCCAGAAAAAACGCAATCTCATCGACTCACTCGGATGCACCGTACCCGAAGTTAAAGCAACACAGGAAATGCGTCAAGAGCGTTTCGACAACTGGGAGCTCACCGATGACCACGGCATGCTCATCTTCGGTATTGCCAAAGACCAAAACGGACGCGAATACTATATGGTTAAGAACTCATGGGGAGAAACTGGCGAATATAAAGGAATTTGGTATATGACTAAAACCTTTATCGCAGCAAACACGATGGATTACACCGTTAACAAAAACGCTATTCCTAAGGATATCCGCAAAAAACTCGGCATCTAATAAATGACCTTATTATATGTAAAATCGGAACATACCATGATTTTTTCCATGGTATGTTCCGATTTCTTGTTTTTTCTTTGTAACTTTACACCGCATATTGGCTATTGTAAAGCCGATAGTATCTGAAATAAAGAAAAAATAAGAACAATATATAAATGCACTACCAATGGAATTACGAACCTCCTACACCAAAACGGCAACAAGCAATTAAAGAACTGGCCGAGAAAATCAACATGAGTCCCATTGTTGCAGATTTGCTTATCAGCAGAGGCATCAAAACTGAATCGGCAGCAAAACGTTTCTTCAGACCGATGATGAACGAACTCATCGATCCTTTTCTGATGAACGATATGGATGTGGCCGTAGATAGGCTCAACGATGCAATGGGACGCAAGGAACGCATCATGGTGTATGGTGACTATGACGTGGACGGATGCACAGCAGTGGCACTCGTCTATAAATTTCTTATGCAGTTTTATTCCAACATCGACTATTACATCCCTAACCGAGAAGAAGAAGGATACGGAGTAAGCTACAAAGGAATAGACTATGCCAAGGAAACAGGAGTTAAACTCATCATTGTACTTGACTGTGGCATCAAGGCCATTGAGGAGATTACCTATGCCAAACAACAAGGTATAGATTTCATCATCTGCGACCACCATGTGCCAGATGAGATTCTGCCTCCAGCAGTGGCTATACTCAACCCTAAACGCACCGACTCGTCCTATCCGTTCAAGCATCTTTGCGGATGCGGCGTAGGTTTCAAGCTGATGCAGGCATTCGCAAAAAATAACGGTATTCCATTCTCAAGACTGACTCCTCTACTCGATTTATGCGCAGTCAGCATTGCGGCAGACCTCGTGCCTGTAACCGGCGAGAATCGCATTCTGGCATTTCATGGACTGAAACAACTCAACATCAACCCATCTATTGGTCTCAAGGCCATTATCAATATTTGTGGATTGACCGGACGAGAGTTAACCATGAGCGACATTGTTTTCAAAATCGGTCCACGCATCAACGCAAGTGGAAGAATGCAAAACGGAAAGGAAGCTGTGGAACTGCTTGTAGAACGCGATCTCCAACGTGCACTGACAGAAGCTAATCGCATTAACGAATACAACGAGCAGCGAAAGGACATAGACAAGCAGATGACCATAGAGGCCAATGAAATCGTGGCTCGCTTGGAAAGTCAGCAACATATGTCGTCTATCGTGCTGTACGATGAAGGATGGAAAAAAGGAGTTGTAGGCATCGTTGCCTCACGCTTGACGGAAATATACTATCGGCCAACTGTCGTTCTCACCATTATAGATGGCATCGCGACAGGATCTGCACGTTCCGTAGCAGGATTCGACATCTATGATGCCATCAAAAACTGCAGAGATATCCTTGAGAACTTCGGTGGTCACACCTACGCAGTAGGACTCACCCTGAGACAGGAGAACATCCCTGAATTCCGTCGTCGTTTCCAGGAATACGTCAAACAACATATTCTACCAGAACAAACGTTGCCAACACTTGACATCGACGAAGAAATCGACTTTAAGGATATCACCAAACGCCTACACGGCGATTTGCGAAAACTTGCCCCTCACGGACCTGCCAACGAGAAGCCTCTCTTTCTTACACGCAACGTCTATGACTATGGAACATCGAAAGTTGTAGGCCGCCATCAAGAACACATCAAACTTGAACTGGTAGATTCGAAATCGGCAGTTGTCATGAATGGAATTGCCTTCGGACAAAGCGCAGATGCCAGATACATCAAGTCTAAGCGCTCGTTTGACATTGTTTATACCATCGAAGAAAATGCCTATAAACGCGGGGATATCCAATTGCAGATAACCGACATCCGTCCCAGCGAGACACCGGAATCTCCTAAATAAAGAAAGCGTACTGCCTATAAGTGATAAGAAAACTTGCAGACTGACAAACAGAAAAGACCATAAGATGGACAAATACCAACAGATTCTCAAACGTTATTGGGGATATGATGATTTCCGCGGAATCCAACGAGACATCATTCAATCCATTGGAGAAGGTCATGACACGCTTGGCCTTATGCCTACGGGTGGAGGTAAGTCTATCACATTTCAGGTACCAGCACTCTGTCGTGAGGGAGTCTGTATAGTTATCACTCCACTCATCGCACTGATGAAAGACCAAGTCAATCATCTGAGACGACGTGGCATCTTGGCGGCTGCCGTCAATTCCAGCATGAGCCATGATGATGTGTTACGCATTCTCGACAATTGCATATTAGGAGGCACTCGGTTACTTTACATCTCACCAGAACGCCTGGCAAGCCAACTGTTTATCACAAAACTAAGACATATGCAAATTAGCTTCATCACTGTAGATGAAGCACATTGCATCAGCCAATGGGGATATGATTTTCGTCCAAGCTACCTCAACATTTCAAGCATTCGTGTTCTTTTACCTGATGTGCCTATTCTGGCTCTTACAGCAACAGCGACACCAGCTGTAGTTGAAGATATCAAAGACAAATTACAGCGACCTGACGACAAAGGTGGCACATTCAATGTGTTTCAAATGTCATTTGAACGTAAGAATCTCAGCTATATCGTCAGAGAAGCTATGGACAAGCGACATGAACTTATAGAAGCTCTACACACATCAACAGCCTCTTCCATCGTATATGTCCGGAGCCGGAAACATGCTCGAGAAATAGCAGAACTACTTACCCAAGAAGGATTCAGTGCGACATACTACCATGCTGGACTTGATACAGAGGAAAAAGACAAGCGACAAAACGACTGGCAGGCAGACCGCACCAGAATTATTGTTGCCACGAATGCTTTCGGCATGGGCATTGATAAAGCAGATGTCCGACTGGTGCTTCACTACGACTGCCCAGACTCTATTGAAGCTTACTTTCAAGAAGCTGGACGCGCAGGACGCGACGGGAAACCTGCCCAAGCTATTCTACTCTATGGGCAACAAGATATCGTCAAACTCCGCAAACGTGTAGCTGACACATTCCCTGACAAGGATTATATCCGGAAAGTTTACGACCATATAGCATTCTATTTTCAGATAGCATTAGGAGACGGTAATGGTGTTTCCCATGAATTCAACCTACAAGATTTCTGCTATAAATTCAACCATTTTCCTGTTCAGGTACATTCTGCCCTACAAATTCTGCAAAGAGCCGGCTATTTAGAATTCACTGCAGAACGTGAGAATGCCTCTAGAGTGATGTTCGTCGTAGAAAGAGACGAACTATACCGGCTGACTGGCAATACGCCCAACGAGGATCGTCTGATTGTTGTCATGTTACGTAACTTTTCTGGGATGTTTTCTGAATATGCCTATATTAATGAAGCTCATCTGGCATCAATCAGCAATATTGACCGAACTGAAGTACACGACATTCTGTTGCAACTGTCGCGCAAGCACATCATACAATACATACCTCCTAGCCAGTTGCCTTTTCTCCGCTACCTGCAGAGACGAGAAGACAGCAAACATTTGTTGTTTCCTGCAGAAGTTTATGAAAACCGTCGCAAACAATTCAGCCAACGCATAGAAGCAATGATCCATTATCTACAGGATAACACTCATTGCCGTTCACAGCAGTTGCTTTCTTACTTTGGAGAAAAGCAAGAGAAAACATGTGGTCAATGTGATGTGTGTGTTACTATTAGCGATGATGATGTTCAAGCAGCGCAAAAGCAAATACTTCAATTTCTCTCCGATAAGAAGCCTCATCTGCTTGTAGAACTCCGAGCGCTACACATTCCTACCGAAATCTTTTCACGAGCTCTCCGTTATCTTGTTCTTGAAGAGCTCGTAAAAAGCGATTCGGTTCAAATAAGCCTTTAAGAGGCAATGTAGAATATCTACCAGTAAAGAAGTATCAATCGAGGCAACCTATAATTTCACGGACAGAATGACATCCATGATCATCAAGCCAACGATCAATGCCATCACGTACCTTTATGGTAACTGATGGATCTATAAAGTTTGCTGTTCCTATCTCAATAGCTGTGGCACCTGCCATAAGAAATTCAATAGCATCATGGGCATTCATTATACCACCAAGTCCAACAACAGGAATTTTAACCGCACGAGCAACTTGCCACACCATACGTAATGCAACAGGTTTAACCGCAGGACCGCTCAAGCCACCAGTACCGATACTGAGTACAGGACGACGTTTTTCTATATCAATGGCCATTCCCATCAATGTATTAATAAGCGAAACACTGTCTGCGCCCTGTGCTTCACAAGCACGAGCAATGTCGGCTATATTTGTAACATTAGGCGAAAGTTTCACTATTAACGTTTTATGATAACGTTCACGTACAGCTTTTACCACACTCTCTGCCCCAGCGCAAGTTACGCCAAAAGCCATTCCTCCATCCTTGACATTGGGACAAGAAATATTGAGTTCTATTGCTGGAATATTGTCAAGAGCGTCAATGCGCGAAGCACATTCTGCATAATCGTCTGGTGACGAACCGCTAACATTTACAATGACGTTAGTATTTATATCCTTAAGTTGGGGATAGATGTGCTGGCAGAAATAATCCACACCCTTATTTTGCAATCCTACACAATTGAGCATACCACTGGGAGTTTCTGCCATACGCGGATAATCATTACCTTCACGTGCTTTCAACGTGGTACCTTTAACGATGAATCCTCCTAAACCATCAAGGGGAATAAAGTCTGCAAACTCTAATCCATAGCCAAATGTTCCCGAGGCCGTCATTACTGGATTTTTAAGTGCCAGATGGCCTATATTCACTTTCAGATCTGCCATAACAATTGTTTTACATTAAATACAGGACCATCTTTGCAGACACAAAGATTACCCTTTACTGTTTTCTCTACACAACAGAGACAAGCTCCAAGACCGCACGCCATCATATTCTCCAATGACGCTTCACACTCAACATTTGCTTGAGAAGCATATCGTGCCACAGCCATCATCATGGGTTTAGGACCACAGGTAACTATTCTATCAAATGTTTCTTTCTTTAAAATCGAGTGATTGGTTACAAACCCTTTTTCTCCTTCAGTTCCATCTTCCGTTGTAATACAAACACGGCCATAATGACTGAAAAGATCTAATTCTAACAAGTCTCCCTTGGAACGTGCACCAAGCAGAAATGTCGGTTCTACTCCCAAGCGTTTCATTTCTGCACCCATATATAACAATGGAGCCACTCCCACTCCTCCACCTACAAGAAGCAGGCGTTCTGAGGACTTATTGGGCATAGTAAAACTATTACCCAGAGGCAATACGCAATTGACAACATCCCCCACTTGTACCTGTCCTAAGTAGCGTGTGCCCTTGCCGACCATTGCCACCATAAGCCAGAGTTCATTATTCGTTCTATCTACAAAATTAATTGAGATTGGACGGCGAAGCAAAACGCCATCAACACCTTCCATACTTACTTCGACAAATTGTCCGGGAAACATTTCAGGTAAAGGTTCTTCGTGTGTCAATTTAATCAGCACATGTTTCGAACTGATGTGATCAACACTCTTCACCACAAGATCACATATAATTTTTTTCATATTCATCATTATTTTATAGTTTTCGTCATGTTCTACTAACATTTCCTGAACTAAATCGCTTATAAAAACATATACTTCATTATAAACAGAAGGGCAAGGATAACAGAACCTATTGACAAATCACGGTATTTACCACTAAATGCATGTACCATAACCCAAGTTATGAGTCCAAGAAGAATACCATCGGAAATACTGTAACATAGAGACATCATAATAATGCAGAAAAAACAAGGAATTGCTTTCGCATAATCATGAAAATCAATATCACGGACGCCAACCATCATAAAGACTCCAACCATAATCATTGCCGGTGCTGTTGCCTGAGAGGGAATCAAGAGGAACAAAGGGGCAAAGAAAAGCGCAAGTATAAAACAAACGGCAGTTGTCATAGCAGTAAGTCCGCTACGACCACCAACGTTCACACCTGCAGCACTCTCTACATAGGTCGAGACTGTAGATGTTCCAACGATTGCACCAAACGTTGTTCCAACAGCATCAGCAAAAAAAGCTCTGTTCATGCCGTGCATCGTTCCGTCTTTTTCTACAAATCCTGTTCTATTACCTACACCGATAAGTGTACCTAATGTGTCGAACATATCCATAAACAGGAGAGTAAACACACAAATCGCCATATCAGGTGTGAAGATATTCTGCCAATCCATTTTACAGAATACAGGGGCAAGACTCGGTGGAGTATCTACAATTGTTTTAACATGTTGCACATCTGTTACTCCCAAAGGAATTCCGATGGCTGTTGTTGCAAGAATGCCTATCAACAATCCTCCAGTAACATTTCTCACCATAAGAACTGCACTAATAACAATACCGAAAAGAGCGACTAAAACTGGCGTTGTATGAAGATCGCCAAGTGTAACAAGTGTTGCGTCACTATGAACAATAATACCAGCCTGTTGAAGACCTATAAAAGCAATAAACAACCCGATACCTGGTGATATTGCCTTTCTAAGTTGTATTGGCATGGCATAAACAATCTTGTCACGTAGGCCTGCAATGGTCAAAATAATAAAAATTACGCCCTCAATAAAAACGGCCGTAAGTCCGAATTGCCAAGAATATCCCATCTTCAAGACAATGGTATAGACAAAAAATGCATTCAGTCCCATTGCAGGGGCCAGTGCAAAAGGCAATTTAGCATATAGAGCCATAACGATGGTAGCTACCAAAGAGGAGAGCACCGTTGCTGTGAAAACAGCTCCTGCATCCATTCCTGCATTGCTGAGTATAGACGGTTGTACGGCAAGAATATAAGCCATTGTAAGGAAGGTAGTAATGCCACCGAGCAGTTCTTTTTTCAGCGACATTGTTGCAGGATTAAATCCAAAGAGACGATTGAGCGTATTCATTATCTTAAAAATTGTTTTTGTTAGAGTATCATTTAAAAACTGCATGCAAAGTTAATGAATTATTTTGAGATATAATGCTATAGATGAGCTTTTCTTAACTAAGATACCAATAAAAGACATTTATCTTATGCGCTCATCTTCAGATGGAAAAAAACCGTTACCCTTGGTCGAGGGTAACGGTCCAATATCAAATAAATTCTTTCTATTCTAAAAGAATGATCTCTTAGTCTTCCTGGTTTTCAGGACGGAGTTTGCGAACAGTCACACCTGCACGCCACATTTCCTGATTGCGCATAGCTTCAAGCTCTTTCTCCAAGCCGGCACGATAATCAGGCTTTGAGTTAGCATCAATTGAAATCTGTGCTTCATTACCAGTCTTAACAGAATAGTAGAGCCACTCCATAACAGGTTTTATTGCATCATGGAAACGAGGAGCCCAATCGAGAGCACCACGCTGTGCGGTTGTAGAGCAGTTAGCATACATCCAATCCATACCCTTTTCACCGAACAACGGGCCAAGGCTTTGGGTAAGTTCTTCAACTGTCTCATTGAATGCTTCTGAAGGAGTATGTCCGTTCTCGCGCAATACTTCATACTGAGCAAGAAGAAGTCCCTGTATAGCACCCATCAGTGAACCGCGCTCACCAGTCAAGTCACTAGTAGCTTCACGTTGGAATGTTGTCTCAAAGAGATAACCAGCTCCAATACCAATACCGAATGCGATGGTCTTCTCTTTTGCCTTACCACTTGCATCCTGATATACTGCATATGAACAGTTCAGACCGCGACCTTCACAGAACATGGTACGAAGAGAAGTACCAGATCCCTTAGGTGCAACCATGATTACATCAACATCTTTTGGTGGAACCACACCAGTGCGGTCGCTCCAGTTGATTGCAAAACCATGACTATAATATAATGTCTTACCGGGTTTCAGATATTTCTTAATATTAGGCCATACCTGAATCTGACCTGCATCTGAAAGCAACATGCAAAGGATAGTACCCTTTTCAGCAGCCTCTTCAATAGAGAAAAGGGTCTTGCCTGGTACCCAACCATCAGCAACGGCCTTGTCATAAGTGTTACCCTGACGCTGTCCAACAATGACATTGAAACCATTGTCGCGCAGGTTACAAGCCTGTCCAGGTCCCTGAATACCGTAGCCAATAACTGCGATTACTTCATCTCTCAAAACTTCACGTGCTTTCTCGAGTGAGAATTCTTTGCTGGTGACAACTGTTTCTACTACGCCACCAAAATTCATTTCTGCCATATATGCAAATTGTTTAATGTGTTGTACATGTCCACTTGAACCATGCCCGCCCTCACGAGAGCAGTCGTCTTGTTGGTCCAACACCTCGCTTACTCGAAGCGACGCCAATGGATTAACTATTTCTTTTCTGGCTGCAAAGATAACAAATTATCACCAAACAACCAAATTTTCTTTCAATCTTTTACAAATTTAACTTTACTTCTACATACTTCTATGCCATCGTCTTTGCAAATTCGTATGCAGAATTCGTTTTCATCCGCACCATTCTCTCGATAGAACGAAAGTTTGTCACCTGCATGTGCCTCAGCCACATATGCTATTTCAAAGCGTTTGATTCGGTGTGTCCGATACCAGTCAATAGGCCATAAATCAAGAACATGTTCTATATATTTCACAGAGTTGACGTGTCCGTTGATATCTACATCATTATAATAGGTGTCTATGGTACGCACATATTGTGCTTGATTGGTCATTTTCACCCTTCCTCCTTTATCTATCGGACATTCCTTTTCTGTTTCTATCCATTGTTGGATAGCTCCGTCGTTGACAGCAAGTATATCAGTAGGTTGGCGGTTATCAACATCAATCATTGCCCATATAGAGCGTCCATAGCCATATATTTTTTGATTTCCCTGTTCATCTTTACCGCTAACGGCAAAGTTTCGCTGTGTGAAATAGCGCATTGCACCCTCCACCCATGTCTCAACTGTGAATGGTGTGTATTGAAATGGCATTTCTTCCATTTCTATTGCTAATCGGGACAATACCCATGCTCGCTTTGCTTTCATCAGATAGCGCATACCGAACCCTCGGTCGGTAGAATGAAAGTCTGCTGCATTAAGTAAATGATTTCCAAGATGTCCCATAAACAAACGGCCACTATAATCACAATGGAAAGGTTCTGCAAGGAACTGATATCTTCCAATCTTTCCTATAGTCTTATTATCTTGACTGTCCATCAATATATCTCTTTTAATGATCTACCAATAATTATGTATTTTGCCTCTCGTTATTTGCATTATTATCTGCAAATGCGGTTTCTAAACATGATTATTTTCTCTTTCATCAAGGAATTCACTAACCTGTTCTTGTGTTGATCGGGTCACCGCAATACGTCCACTTCTCGTATATTGCAATACACATCCATAGTCGTTGAGTGTATGATACAATTTAAGGATATCTTCAGTAATACCGAATTTCATCACGATAACATAGGTAGGATTAACCTCAGTAATACTAGCATCTGAGCGTCGGATAACCTGGCAGATTTCTGGATTTCCGAATACCATTTCCGTTGAAAGTTTATAGAATGCGGTTTCTCGTATAAACAGCTGATCGTCTGTAAAATAGTTAGCCTTCACCACATCTATTTTCTTTTCAATTTGCTTAGTAATCTTAGTAATTTGGTCTTCATCACTCCAGGCTGTAATAGTATATTTGTGAACGCCTTCAATACTTGAGGGCGATACATTCAAACTTTCGATATTAACTTGTCTTCGAGTAAACACAGCAGTTATCTGGTTGAGAATACCAGCAATATTCTCTGAATAGACCAACAATGTATATAATGTTTTATCGTTCATCTTATTTCCTTTTATTCTGTTTACATTTGGAGAACGTTCGCTTACTTGTTTTTATTAAACCTGAACGTCGAGCATCATATCATCGACACTAAGTCCCGGAGGTGTCATCGGTAACACATTATCATCTTCCAGAATAGCACATTCCAGAATATAAGGTCCGTCAGTTTCTGCCATTTTCTTTATAGCTTGTGCCAAACGTGCACGGTCTGTAACTGCCTCATAAGGGATGCCGTATCCTTGCGCGATGAGTTCGTAGCACGGATTCATCATTTTGGTAAACGATTGTCTTCTGTGCCAGAACATATCCTGCCACTGGCGTACATTTCCAAGATAATGATTATTCATGAGAATCATCTTTACTGGGGCTTGCTGTTCCATAATCGTACCCAATTCTTCTATGCACATTTGGAATCCTCCGTCACCCATAAAACAACAAACCATACGGCCAGGAGCTCCAAAAGTTGCTCCTATAGCGGCAGGCATTCCATACCCCATAGTTCCAAGTCCACCACTTGTACAGATACTTCTTTTGTGATGATATTTAAAATAGCGGGTTGCAAAGAGCTGGTTTTGACCCACATCGGTTACAAGGACAGCATCATCTGGAGTATTTTCTGCCACAGCATTCACGACTTCACCCATCAGAAGAGGGCCTTCTGTAGGATGTATGGCGGGTTCTATCACTCGCTTGCGTTCCTGCTCATGAAGTGGCAGGAAAGAATCGCGCCATTCTTTATGATTGGCATTATTAACAAGAGCCGTCAATGCCGGAAGAGATTCTTTGCAGTCGGCAATGATAGCCACATCAGCTTTCACATTCTTGTCAATTTCACTTTTGTCAATATCGAGGTGAATGATTTTTGCCTGTTTGGCATATGTTTTTAGATTACCCGTTACACGGTCGCTGAATCGCATTCCGATGGCAATAAGAACATCACATTCCTGTTCTTTCAGATTGACAGCATAGTTTCCATGCATTCCCAACATACCAACATTAAGCGGATGATTGGAAGGCAAAGCACTAAGTCCAAGCATGGTACGTCCTGCAGGAATATCGGTTTTTTCCAAGAAATTCAGCAGTTCTTGCTGAGCATGTCCGAGTTCTACGCCTTGTCCAACCAAGGCAAGGGGACGTTTTGCTTCGTTAATCATACGAGCGGCTTCTGCCACCGCCTCTTTGTTGAGTTTAGGATAAGCCACATACGAACGAACATAGTCAACTTTTTGAGGTACAAACTCGACGTCTTCCGTTTGTGCGTTTTTAGGAAAGTCGAGTACGACAGGTCCAGGTCTTCCGCTTCTTGCAATATAGAATGCGCGACTTACCGCCCATGCAATATCCTCCGCATGTCTGATTTGATAGCTCCATTTCGAGATGGGCTGAGCCAATCCCACAAGATCCACCTCTTGGAAGGCATCGGTTCCCAACGCTCCGATAGGAACCTGTCCGGCAATAACCACAATAGGAGTTGAGTCGAGCATAGCATCAGCCACACCAGTCAGCGTGTTTGTTGCACCTGGTCCACTTGTGACCAAGCATACTCCAACCTCTCCGCTAACCCTTGCATAGCCTTCTGCAGCATGCGCAGCTCCTTGTTCGTGTCTGACAAGAATATGATCAAAGGCTTTTTTTTCACCTCTTGTATAGTCGTAGAGTGCATCATAGACAGGCATGATAGAACCTCCAGGGTAACCAAAGATTGTTGTTACCCCTTCATTCTTTAATGCGAGCATCAACGCTTCACTTCCTTTTATTTTTTCCATACTATTCTCTATTTCTTTCATTTAATCATCGTCGCGGCTTCCTTTGCCGTTATTTTCAGTCGATTATTCTCACTCCACCTTTATCTGCCGATGAAACGCTCTGCGCATAGGCGCGAAGGGCTTTCGACACTTGTCTATTTCTCTTCAACGGCTGTTGTGGTCTTGCAGCAAGCTCCTTTTCTGAAAGTTTCACGTTGATTCTGCGGTTTGGAATATCTATTTCTATGATGTCTCCATCCTTTATCTTTCCAATATTTCCACCTGCAGCGGCCTCAGGAGAAATGTGTCCGATGCTTAATCCTGACGTGCCTCCGCTGAATCGTCCGTCGGTAATAAGTGCACACTCTTTACCCATGTGCATGCTCTTAATGTATGATGTAGGATAGAGCATTTCCTGCATTCCAGGACCACCCTTCGGACCCTCGTGTGTGATGACTACACAATCACCTTTTTTGACTTTTCCTCCGAGAATTCCCTCGCAGGCATCATCCTGTGAGTCGAAGACCACAGCGGGACCTTCAAAATGCCAAAGAGCCTCATCGACACCTGCTGTTTTCACAACGCATCCATCCTGAGCTATATTTCCGAAGAGTACAGCCAATCCTCCATCTTTGGTATAGGCATGTTCAATATCACGTATGCATCCATTCTCACGATCAACATCGAGAGTCGGATATTGCTCGTTTTGAGAACCCATCTTTGTACTGAAACGTTGTCCCGGTGCTGAGAAATAGATTTCAGGTTGATTGGCAACATCATATTTCTTCATTGCTTCATCGAGTGTCATTCCATCCACACGCGCCGCTGTTCCGTCAATGAGTCCACCTTTATTGAGTTCGTTGAGTATTCCGAGGATTCCTCCTGCTCTATTACATTCCTGAACGCTATACTTTTGCGTATTTGGAGCAAGTTTACACAAGCAAGGAGTTTTGCGACTCAATGCATCAATATCCTTGATTGTAAAGTCTGCGCCAGCCTCCTGTGCCACAGCCAACAGATGAAGTACTGTATTGGTAGATCCTCCCATAGCAATATCGAGTGTCATGGCGTTGAGGAACGCTTTTCTGGTTGCGATATTTCTAGGCAGAACGCTCTCGTCTCCATCTTCGTAATAGGCCAAAGCATTCTTTACAATCTGTCTTGCTGCCTTTCTGAAGAGTTCTATGCGTCGTTCATGTGTAGCGAGGATTGTTCCATTTCCTGGCAATGAGAGTCCTATGGCTTCTGTCAGCGAGTTCATGGAATTTGCAGTAAACATTCCAGAGCAGCTACCGCATCCTGGACATGCACATTGTTCTATTTGCTGCAGTTCTTCATCGCTTATAGAATTATCAGCTCCTTTGATCATGGCAGTAATAAGGTCTGCATTTTCTCCTCTCCATCTTCCTGCTTCCATAGGTCCACCGGAACAGAATACTGTAGGGATATTGAGTCGCATGGAAGCCATGAGCATTCCAGGAGTCACTTTATCACAATTTGAGATGCAGATCATTGCATCTGCTTTATGTGCATTGACCATATACTCTACCGAGTCGGCAATAATATCTCTTGAGGGCAAAGAATAGAGCATACCGTCATGTCCCATTGCAATTCCGTCATCAATAGCAATTGTATTGAATTCGGCAGCATAGCATCCCATTTTCTCTATTTCTTCCCTTACGATTTGTCCTATTTCGTGCAGATGCGTATGTCCGGGTACAAACTGGGTGAACGAATTGACGACGGCAATGATCGGTTTCCCAAATTGCTCATGTTTCATTCCTGTAGCCACCCAAAGAGCTCTGGCTCCAGCCATTCTTCTTCCTTCTGTGCATACTGCACTGCGTAATTGGTGTTTCATATCTATTTAGTTTGTTTGTTTATTCCTTTTTATGTGGATTTTCTCCACCATCTCACCATATTGAGTTGCAAAGTTACACTTTTTTCGCCTAATCACCAACGAAACATTAGAGGTTTTTCGGTTTTTGCTTATAAATTGAAAGTTTCATAGTGAATTACAGAAAAAAGCGAGCCGTAGTTTCCATCGGCTCGCTTTCGTTTCCTTAACAATCTCTTTACCTTTGATTCGTACCTATGTATGTTTTCTGAGTGCAAAGATACATTTAATCTCTGTATGATTTATGCACTTTTTTGACATAATTTCATAGAGCCGTTTTATTTTTGACTTGCATCAATTTTGCATGTACTTTCATTCATGAAGAGGTACGACGGTTTGTATCCTCCTGCGTCAACGACGATTTTTTCGAAGACGATGGCAGGATCGTTAGGTTTGATTGTCAGGGTATGGAATTCGCCTTCTACTACTGGGAGTGTAACAATACTTTCCACTACTCTTCTTGCCACGGTTGGGTAATAGATGGAATAGATATTTTCCTTTTTCTCATTGAGATTGTGGTTGAAGTTGACTGTTTGAACCTCTCCTTGATCGAGTTGCACACTATAAGTAAGTCCGCCTTTGTTAAGATAGTCGAGGGTGGATTTCACTACGATGTGTATTTTGAGTGGACTCTTCACTCCGTTTGGCATACGGAATCGATAGGTCAGGCTTGCCCCTTCCACACCTTTGGTATAAGGCATTAGGGTAACTCCGCTTCTTGTGCGTCCCATGTCTGGTATGATAGTCCATTTTGCTTCTGATGCATCAGATGCGGCATAGTAGTGTTCTGCTTCCATGGCTACCACTCCATTTGCTTCTGTAAACACATATCCTCCGTTTGTAGGATTTTCAATGCGTTTCACTTCTGGCATCCTGTCTGCCGGGAAGTCATCGTTCCATGAAGTGTAACCGATATGTTTCTGAATCATCATTCCATTCCATTTTCCGCCTGCCATTTTGAGGTTATAATCAGCACAAAGTGTAGAATCGCGCTTAAACGCCTGTTCTACGCGATCTGCCCAAAGATTACAATCAGGATTTCCCTCTTTGAAGAGTTTACGGTTCATGGCTTGCGCATAATACATTTGATGGATATTACCCATTGCTTGTATCGGGAAGAGTATGATTTGCTGATAAGCATCGCGCTGGTTCTCGTCGAGTGTGAGATACTGTCTGAGTGCATCGCGCTCAAGAGTTGCGTATTCATCGACCACTTGTTTCCATTCACCTGTATTTATATTATAGGTATTCGCATCCATCATTTCTGCCGTGCATCGTCCGTTGAGTTTGCAGACGATATTGAGCAGACGGGCTGCTTCGTCTGCCTGTTTTGCTCCAAACTGTTGAAGACAGAACTGGCGGGCATGCTCTGTGATATTGTTGACATCGTATTTTCTTGGATTCCAAGCCATATCCATAAACATAGAGATGGGAAATTCCATTGGCTTAAGGTCGCCAACATTGAGAATCCACATCGCCTGTATTCCGTTTTCGTAGGCTAAAGTGAGTTGCTCCCACATATTCTGCATAGGAGTGACGTTGAGCCATTTAGAATTTCTCGGTGCTCCCACATAATCCACGTGGTAATAGAGTCCCCATCCTCCTTTATGCTTGCGTTCTTGTGCATTCGGTACTCTACGCACATTTCCCCAGTTATCGTCACAAAGGAGAAGAATAACGTCTTCAGGAACTTTCATTCCTTTGTCATAATAGTCAAGCACCTCTTTATAGAGCGCCCAGACTTGGGGCGTTTCGCTTGCTTTCTTTCCTGTTACGTCTGCAATAATCTTTCGCTGGTCTGCAATAATCTGCTGCATGAGTCGCGTATCGGCTTCGTCGCTCATGGCTTCGTCGCCATCGCCTCTCATTCCTATGGTTACAAGCTGCTCGGTTCCTTTCATGCGCTCGATGCCTTCACGGAAGAACTGCTGCAACTTTGTTTTGTTGGTATTATAGTTCCATGGTCCCCACTCTGCTCTTTTACGTGCATATTCCTGATGGTTTCTTGCCATTGGTTCATGATGTGAGGTACTCATGACAATACCCATATCGTTGGCCGTTTTCTCGTTGGCAGGATCGTCTGCATAGAACGACCACATCCACATGGCAGGCCACATCATGTTTCCTTTCAGTCGGAGCACAAGTTCAAAGACGCGCTCATAGAAATGGTGGTCTGCATAATTAGTACCAAATGTATTTTTAATCCATGTAGAAAGACACGGTGCTTCATCGTTGAGGAAGATTCCTCGGTAAGCAACAGCCGGTTCTCCGTCAGTATATATTCCTTGGTTGACATAAATCTCTTCATGTCTTTCAGTAGGCACGTCAGCCCAATAGTACCATGGCGACACACCCATCTGTGCAGAAAGTTCATAGATTCCATAGACAGTACCTCTTCTGTCGCTTCCTGCAATAATGAGTTGTTTTCCTACGGTTGTGATGATAAACTTCTCGCGTTTTCCTTTAAGTTGTGTTGCATCGATAAGTTTTTTCTTTGCGAGTTGGTCAATAAATTTAGAGTGCCCTATAGTTCCCACTATAATCTTTGCATCTGCCTGATGTTGAAGCACGGCATCTTGTCCTGTTACTCGCCCGAAGTCTGCTGCCAAAGCATGTACGGCAATATCAACGGCTTTAAAATCTGCTTCATCCGTTGTAATGGTTACTTGCTTTTGTGGGTTAAGGAGCAGGTCTCCTTGATTGAAATTTACAAATCGCTCTGCAGCCTTTATGGTTTGCATTCCAAAGAGGGCAACAAAAGCCAATAATGTTGTTTTGATGATTTGAATAGTTGTCATAAGTGTATATTGTTTTTAAGTTCGGATGCAAAGTTACACATTATTTCTCAAAAATGATAACGTTGTCCGTCATTTTAAACAAACAAAGTTTTGCATGCGAGATTTCAGTCGTTTTTTTAATGAGGCCTTCACTATATTCTCATTCGGGATGCATTCGGGATGCATTCGGGATTGACCCATTCATAGAAAGGCATAATATTCCTAAAAACCGAGTCATAAGTAAGTCCTAAGTAAATCCCAAGTAAGTCCCATCAGATTTGGGACAATAATAGGAGATAGTTGGGAAGAAGAAAGGACGTTCTAGGGTAATACTTTAGGCATTTCACTATTCAGAAAGCGACAGAAGTACAGATGTCTCAAAGTTATAATCAAAAAAATCCGTCTTGCAGAAAATACTCCACAAGACGGACTGTTTATTTGTCGCTAAATGCTGAGTTCTTATTACTTAGTAGTATCGAAGAACATAGCTACGCGGTTGAAGTCAATCTCCTCTGAGAGTTTGTCGGTTGCACCGAGACCCTCAGTAGTGATGCGGCTGGCCGCAATCTTGTAACGCTTAACAAGAGCGTTCTTCACAGCGTTAGCACGTGCGATAGAAATCTTCTCGTTGATTTCTGCACTTCCTTCTGGTGAAGCGTAGCCACGAACGATAATCTTAGAATTCTTGTGATTACGCATGTACTTAGCAACCATTTCGATGCTTGCATACTGAGCTGCGTCGATGGTGCTCTTGCCCTGACCGAAGATGACGATTGGCTGGAGCTGAGTATTGTTTTCCTTAACGACTTTCACCTCAGGCTGCTTGCTCTTTTCAGCAGCGAGCTGAGCCTGAAGGTCAGCGATGGTACGGCCATCAGCAGCAATCTTGTTGTCCTTGTTAGCATTTTCAGCACGGAGCTCGTTAATCTTGGCATTCAGACCATCGATTTCGGCCTGGTCACGGAGCTGTGCGATTTTGAAATTGTGAGTACCATTGGTGTTACCGAACTTATAGTTCAAACCTACGTTAACTCCGAAGGCTGCTTTACCGAAGTTGTACTTGATGTCCTGACCATCTGCATTGAGACCATACACGAGGTTTGGTTCAATATAGAGCTGCCAAGCCTTGTTTGCGCCAAGGTTGAAAGCGAAATCAAGACCAATCTTAGATGTCAGTACATCGTTGTCCTGACCTTCACGCTCGTTAGAAGTACCGAAAGCGTGACCCCAACCGAGTCCATAAACACCGATTACCTCAAAGTTGCGAGGCTCGCCTTTGTATCCGCCAAACCAATTGCTGAAGTTTGTAGTACCGAGTACTGAAGTGTTGAGCGCACGAACCAATGTACTGTAGCTACCGAATCCACGTGTACGGGCATAAGCGTCGCTTTCAACGGCGAGACCGAATACTGGAGTAAACCAGCGGCCTACACGAATTCCGGCAGAAGGGTTAATGTTGTTGAATACTGAAACACCTGTGGCCTTTGCACTCGCACCAGCCTTGATGCCTACATACCAGTTGTCCTGATTCTCACTTTCCTCTACAGTCTGAGCAGAGATTGCCTGTGCAGAAAAAGCTGCTACGGCAAGCATTAAAAATACTTTTTTCATCGTTTTTAATGATTATATAATATGTTGTAACGTTTAATTACTTAAGTTTCGAGCTGCAAAGTAACAAAAAAAAAAAATAACTACCAAACATTTCCTAAGAAAACTCTACGAATAGACAAATTTTTCCATCGAAAAGAACAATTTATTGAAGAATTTATTTTAATTTTGCATTTTATGAGCAGAATAATCCTTATCACCGGAGGCCAACGGTCTGGAAAAAGTGAAAAAGCAGAGCAATTGGCGTTAACACTCAGCGAAAACCCTGTTTATCTGGCCACAGCCCATATTTGGGACGATGAGTTTCGCGAGCGTGTACGTCGCCATCAGGAGCGTCGTGGACCACAATGGACTAATATAGAAGAGGAACACGTACTGAGTCGTCACGATTTTTCAGGACGTGTGGTTTTGGTGGACTGCCTGACGCTTTGGGCCACTAATTTCTTCTGCGAAGCAGAGGAGGTTGACATAGTGCTCGACAAACTGAAACAGGAATTTGACCGTTTGGTGAGTCAAAATGCCACATTCATTTTCGTAACCAACGAAATTGGATCGGGTGGAGTGAGTGCCAATGCCGTGCAACGCAGATTTACAGATCTACTGGGATGGTTGAACCAATATGTGGCTTCAAAGGCCGACGAGGTAATTCTGATGGTTAGTGGAATTTCAGTAAAAATCAAATGACAACATTTAATATTTATCCTCTCGACGATTCACTTCGTCCTACCATTCAGTCGAAAATCGACAATCTCAACAAACCCAAAGGCTCATTGGGCCGCTTGGAAGAACTCGCATTACAGATATGCTTGATAGAACAGACACTATCGCCCACCCTGCATCATCCCAGTCACTTGCTATTTGGTGCAGACCATGGTATTGAGCGCGAAAGAGTAAGCGTCTCGCCACGCGAAGTGACTTGGCAACAGATGATAAACTTCACACGGGGCGGAGGCGGAGTCAATATGTTCTGCCGACAATACGGTTTCGACTTGAAGATTATCGACGTCGGAGTGGATTACGACCTTTCATCTATAGAAGGTATCATTCCACGCAAAATCGCTTGGGGCACTAACAATTTCTTGCATGAAGCGGCCATGAGTCAGGAAGAAATGGAACAAGCACTCGGCATAGGCCGCGACATGGTGGATTGCTGTCAGAAAGAAGGTTGCCAGGTGATTTCTATAGGAGAAATGGGCATCGCCAACACATCGCCAAGCAGCATATGGATGAGCCTGTTTGCCCATCTGCCACTCAACACCTGCATCGGAGCTGGCGCAGGACTCAATACAGCGGGCATCAATCATAAATACGAGGTACTGAACGAGGCAGTAAACAGATTCAAAGCCAATGGAGGTCAGGAAGAGGATGCATGGGAGGTAATACGTTATTTCGGCGGATTCGAAATGGTGGCAGCCATTGGAGCCATGTTGCGTGCGGCAGAATTACACCTTATTATATTAATAGACGGATTCATCATGTCTGCATGTGCCTTGGCCGCAAGTAAACTCTACCCACAAGCCAAACAATACATGGTATTTGCCCATTGTGGTGACGAAAGCGGCCACAAACTTCTGCTTGACAGTATGGGAGTGCAGCCACTATTGAATCTTGGTCTGAGACTGGGAGAAGGCACAGGAGCACTTTGCTCCTTTGGCATTTTGGAGAGTAGCGTACGGATGATGCAGGAGATGAATAATTTCGATAATGCACACATCACCAAATATTTCTAACCATCGAAAAAAACAACAATCATGAGACTTCGCATAGACCAAACAAAATGGTGGGAGACTCCTATGGCAGCACTCATCTTCTTCACCCGGCTGCCTTTCTGGCGACTGTGTTCACCCTCCAAAGCATGTTATCAGCACGTTGTGGAATACTGGCCTTTGGCCGGATGGCTCACAGGCGGAATCATGGCTCTAACATTCTATATAACAAGCGCATGGTTCCCCTTGCCCGTAGCGGTATTATTAGCCATCATCGCACGAATCCTCACCACAGGGGCGCTCCACGAAGATGGTCTTGCAGACTTTCTTGACGGTTTCGGAGGTGGTTACAACCGTGAACGCATCCTTTCCATCATGAAAGACTCACATATAGGCACATACGGAGTTTTGGGACTGATTCTTTATTTTGCACTACTCGCCACTACACTTCTCGCCATCGGAGATCATGAAATAACCACCCTCACGCCTTCCTTCGCTTTGGATAATGCCGATTCCGCTTCAACACTTCTTCTTGCTTCGACAATTCTTGCAGCCGACCCATTTTGTAAGATGGTAAGCGGTCAACTCATCATGTTTCTACCCTATGCCCGTAAAGAGGAAGAGGCTAAATCTAAAACCGTTTATGTAAAATACGGACTCCAGGCTGGTCTCCGACTGGCTCTCACCGGACTAATGCCCTTAGTAGGTTGGGGCTGGATGATGAACCAATGGTTTGCCGTTCCATTTTCATCGATAGAAGTGCTGGTTGCCGTTCCGTGTATTGTATTCTATCTGCTCTATCTGTTGATGAACCGCAAATTGCAGGGATATACGGGCGATTGCTGCGGAGCCACATTCCTTTTAACAGAACTCTCGTTTTACCTCACTTTCGCAGCCACATTATAATGGCCCAACATCTCGGAATAGAAAAAAAAATATTCAAATGACCCTGTATTAACAATATACTCACCCACATAACGTCATCTTGTCAATACAAAAAAAAGCGATGTCCCAACTTCACAGCAGAGACATCACGAAACAGGTATTAGTCCTTTTAAGGTAAAAAGATTGTATTCAGGATAACGTCTGCAAAGGTACTTCTTTTTTTTAACTAACACAAATATTTTTATATGATATATAACATGTTTTCGACCTAATTCCACATTTTTTACCGCTTTTCTTGAGATTTTAGAGATTTCTATTGTATCTTTGCAAACGAAGGGCAAACTATAGCCGTCAAGCTAACAAACATCACTATATCACACATGTAGCATAGACTGCTCCAACAAAAAGAAAACAAAAACGTATCACATAATATGACTGAAGAGAAAACAACAACAGAGAACGAAGAGAAAAAAAGCATTAGCTTCGTTGAACAGATTGTAGAAAACGACCTCGCAGAGGGCAAAAATGGCAAACGCATACAGACACGATTCCCACCGGAACCTAACGGATACATACACATCGGACACGCCAAGGCCATCTGCATGGACTTCGGAGTAGCAGAAAAATACAACGGAATTTGCAACCTCCGATTCGATGACACCAACCCCACTAAAGAAAACACAGAGTATGTCGAAAACATCATGAACGACATCAAGTGGCTCGGATTTAACTGGGGAAATGTGTATTATGCATCCGACTACTTCGATAAACTGTGGGAATTCGCCATTTGGCTCATAGAAAAAGGAATGGCATACGTGGACGAACAGACATCTGAACAAATTGCAGAACAGAAAGGAACGCCCACACAGCCTGGACAGCCAAGTCCGTTCCGCGACAGACCCATAGAGGAGAACCTCAAGCTCTTCAAACAAATGAATACGCCGGAAGCCGTAGAGGGTTCTATGGTGCTCAGAGCCAAACTCGACATGGCAAACCCAAACATGCACTTCCGCGACCCCATCATCTACAGAATCATTCAGATTCCTCACCACAGAACAGGAACAAAATGGCATGCATACCCCATGTACGACTTCGCACACGGACAGAGCGACTATTTTGAAGGGGTTACACACTCCATCTGTACCCTCGAATTCGTGCCTCACCGCCCACTCTACGACAAATTCGTGGACTTCCTGCAAGAAAAAGAAGGGCAGACAGAATACCGCCCAAGACAGATTGAGTTCAACAGACTCAACCTCACTTATACCGTCATGTCAAAACGCAAACTTAAAGCACTCGTTGACGAAAACCTCGTCAGCGGATGGAATGATCCACGAATGCCAACCGTTTGCGGAATGAGAAGAAGAGGATACTCTGCACAAAGTATCAGAAACTTCATCAACTCCATCGGATACACTAAGTTTGACGCACTCAACGACTACGCTCTCCTTGAAGCAGCTGTACGTGAAGACCTTAACAAAAAAGCATGCAGAGTGTCTGCCGTGCTCAACCCTGTAAAGCTTATCATCACCAACTATCCTGAAGGACAGACAGAAGAACTCACAGCTATCAATAACCCAGAGAACGAGGCAGACGGGACACACAACATCACCTTCAGCCGCGAACTTTGGATTGAGCGCGAAGACTTCATGGAAGATGCACCCAAGAAATTCTTCCGTATGACACCAGGAAAAGAGGTGAGACTCAAAAACGCATACATCATCGCCTGCACAGGATGCAAGAAAAACGAAGCAGGAGAGATTGAAGAAATCTATGCAGAGTACGATCCAGAAAGCAAGAGCGGAATGGCGGGAGCAGACAGAAAGGTCAAAGGTACACTCCATTGGGTAAGTGCCGGCCACTGCATCAAAGCAGAAGTAAGACTATACGACAGACTGTTCTCCGTAGAAAACCCTGGTGCTGATGAACGCGACTTCCGCGAACTTCTCAACCCAGAATCTCTCACCGTGCTCAACAACTGTTATGTAGAGAAATTCCTGGAAGAGAAACAACCTGGAGACTTCCTGCAGTTCCAACGTATCGGCTATTTCACACCAGATGAAGATTCTAAACCCGGACACCTTGTCTTCAACCGTACAGTAGGATTAAAAGACAACTGGGCAAAGAAAAACAAATAAGAAACAAGGCAATTTAAATGCTATTGACTGACGACAAATTCTTCAACGACCCAGAGTTCAGAGAAATGCTCAAAGCATACGAAGAGGCAGCATCCAAAGGGATGCCGCCCTTCTTTGATGCAGACGACCTCATAGACATTGCAGACTACTATCGGTTGACAGGCCAAATGGACAAAGCCATGGAAGTGGCACAAAACGCTATAGACCTCTTCCCAAACGCCACCCTGCCCAATGTCTTCATGGCAAGAAATGCACTCCAGAACGACAACCTCAAAGAGGCAGAATACTACGTCAGTATGATTGAAGCCGAAGACGATCCCGACTATATCTACATCAAAGCCGAACTACTCATTTACCAATACAAGCTAGAAGAGGCAGAAAAGCTCCTTGAAGCAAAATTCCACGAACTCACCAATGATGACAACGGATGGTTCATCAAAGACGTAGCAAACCTCTATCTCGACTATGGAGAATACGAAAGAGGATATACATGGATGATGAGATATTGTGACGTCAAGGACGACGACTATAAAGAACTATTGGGAAGAGCACTCTACGGTACATGGAAACTCGAAGAATGTGAAAGCATATTCACAGAACTTGCCGACAAATATCCTTTCGACAAGAAATACTGGAAAGTACTGGCTGAAGCACAACTCTCACAAAACAAATTCGATGAAGCCATCAATAGCAGCGAATATGCAATTGCCATTGACCCTGACGATCCCGTTCCACATGGCATCAAGGCATCTGCATTAATGGGAAAAGGCAACTGGGAAGAGGCTGTAAAATTCTTCAAGACCGCCCTCAGTCATGCACAATATGATTGTAGCGGATATATTCAACTTGCCACCTGCCTCATCAACACCAATGAGTTTAAGGAAGCATTGGAATGGTTGGAAAAAGCACTCAAGGAAAGCGGGAATGCCAAAGAATACGCAGGAGCTATCTATCATCAAATGGCACTCTGCCAAGGTGCACTTGGGAATAACGTAGAGGCAAAAAAACTTTTGGATAAAGCAGAAGAAAAAGGAGAAAACAAAACAGACCTCTACGTGGCTCGGGCACATATCCTACAAACTGAGAAACAGTACGAAGCAGCTGATAGATATTTCAACAAAGCTCTCGAACTGTCAACAGACCAGATGCATACACTCATAAGAATTGCCATCTCCCTAACAGACTGTCAAAGATATAAAGAGTGTCTCCAACTACTCAAAGAGAAATTGCCAGTCATCGATGAAAATTGCACAGAAGGACTTTCACTTCTCGCACTATGCTCACTCAGACTTAACCAAGCTGAAGACTTTCTCTATTATCTCCGTCTGGCAGCAGAACGAAATCCCATCGAACTGCGCATGATACTCGGGGCATACTTTCCCGAGAATATGGCCACGAAGGACTATTACGATTTCGCATATAAACAGATTCATAAAAGCAAACAACAGTGAACTTTATTACATCACTCCTTGCCAACCTCAACTATGGCACCATATTCTTCCTCATGCTACTCGAAAGCACGGTCGTACCCGTACCATCAGAATTCGTAGTTACACCAGCAGCCTACCATGCTGCAGGAGGAAATCTTGATGTTTTCCTTGTCATACTATTCGCTACAATCGGAGCTGACTTCGGAGCATCCATCAACTATCTTGTGGCTTACTACGTAGGAAGACCGGTAATCTATCGTTTCGCCAACAGCAAATGGGGAAAACTATGCCTACTCAATCAAGAGAAAGTAGAGAAAAGCGAACGCTACTTCGACGACCACGGCGTAGTAGCAACTCTCACAGGAAGACTCATACCTGGCATCAGACACCTTATTTCCATCCCAGCAGGACTCGCCAAGATGAACTACTGGAAATTCTTGCTCTATACTACAGTAGGAGCAGCAGCATGGCATTCTATCCTCGCACTTCTGGGATGGTACCTCCACAGCGTTGTACCTGAAGAGCAACTAAACGATAAAATCACAGAATATGCCGAATACATAAAAATTGGCATACTTGCCATCATGATACTTGCCATTGGCTATTTCATCGTGCGTTCGTTGCTAAAAAAATCAAGAAAAAAGTAAAAAAACAAAGATTCTTGTAAAAAGGCAGATAAAATAGACGTAAATATTTCTTAATACCGAATATTTTCCGTATATTTGCCACGTTTTCTTAAACTTTCAACAACGTATAAATTGCTTATGTCAAGAAACAACAACCATCTCGTTATCATGGCAGGAGGAGTAGGTAGCAGATTCTGGCCTATGAGTACCGAAGAAACCCCAAAACAGTTCATCGATGTATTGGGAGTCGGACGCTCATTGCTCCAACTCACAAGAGACCGCTTCGAAAGTGTAGTCCCCCATGACAATATATGGGTGGTCACAAATCGAAAATATGTTCGTATGGTGCAGCAACAACTGCCAGACATGCCAACAAGCCATATACTTTGCGAACCATGTCGGCGCAATACCGCACCATGTATTGCATACGTCAGTTGGCGAATTAAAGCTCAAGACCCCAAAGCTAATATCGTAGTCACACCAAGTGACCATATCGTAACTGACCCTGTAGAATTCCGACGTGTAGTAAGCGAGTGTCTGGATTTTACGGCTGATAGCGATGCCATCGTTACCCTGGGCATGAAAACCTCAAGACCAGAAACAGGATACGGATACATACAGGCAGACCTGTCAAGCAGTTCTTTACGAAACAAAGAAATTTTCCGAGTGGACTCGTTCAAGGAAAAGCCAGACCTTGAGACCGCCAAACAATATATCAAGAAGAACTACTACTTCTGGAACGCAGGTATATTCATTTGGAATGTATCAACCATCGTCAATGCATTCCGCGTATATCAACCCGTCATGTCCAAACTCTTCGAGTCACTACTCCCGATATACGGAACAGAAAAAGAACAGGAGGAAATAGACCGCACATTCCCAGAATGTGACAACATATCCGTCGATTATGCCATCATGGAGAAGGCAGAAGAGATTTTCGTATGTCCTGCAGACTTCGGATGGAGCGACCTCGGCACATGGGGTTCGCTGCAAATGCAGACCAGAAAAGACATCTATGGTAATGCATGCATCGGAAATAATATCACTCTCGTCGAGTCACACAACTGTATGATTCATACCACACAAGAAAAAAAAGTGGTAGTACAGGGACTCGACGGTTATATCGTAGCAGAAAACAACGACACCCTGCTCATCTGCAAACTCTCAGAAGAACAACGCATCAAGCAGTTCTCTGAAATGGATTAACCGAGTCTAAAAATCTAGCGATTTTATTTCGCACGAAAGAAAAATAATCCTTAAACCAAACAAGACTAACACAATAACATAGATATGGAAGACAAGAAAGTGGCCCTCATCACAGGAATTACTGGACAAGACGGTTCATACCTCGCTGAATTTCTCATCGAGAAAGGTTACGAAGTACATGGACTCCTAAGACGTTCATCATCATTCAATACAGGAAGAATAGAACATCTCTATCTCGATGAATGGGTACGCGATATGAAGAAAAAACGACTCGTCAACCTCCATTGGGCGGACATGACAGACTCTTCGTCGCTAATCAGAATCATTGGTGAAACAAAACCTACGGAAATATACAACCTTGCAGCACAAAGCCATGTAAAGGTGTCATTTGACGTGCCAGAATATACGGCAGACGTTGATGCAACAGGAGTACTCAGACTTCTCGAAGCAGTAAGAATTTGCGGACTGGAAAAAAGCTGTCGCATCTACCAAGCCTCAACATCAGAACTATTTGGAAAAGTACAAGAAGTTCCGCAAAGCGAAACAACTCCATTCTATCCCCGTTCGCCCTATTCTGTTGCCAAACTCTATGGCTATTGGATCATGAAAAACTATCGGGAGTCCTACGGCATGTATTGCTGTAACGGTATTCTCTTCAATCATGAAAGTGAACGAAGAGGTGAAACATTCGTCACAAGAAAAATAACACTTGCTGCCGCACGCATTGCACAAGGCTATCAAGACAAGCTCTATCTCGGAAACCTCAACTCACTCCGTGACTGGGGATACGCAAAAGACTACATCGAATGCATGTGGCTTATACTACAACAGCCCCAACCCGATGATTTTGTCATTGCAACAGGCGAATACCATACTGTACGTGAGTTTGCGACACTCGCATTCAAGGAGGCTGGTATTGAATTGGAATGGCGTGGCGATGGTATAGACGAAAAAGGAATAGACAAGAAAACAGGAAAAATTCTTGTAGAAGTAGATCCTAAATACTTCCGCCCTGCAGAAGTTGACCAACTACTCGGAAATCCTGCAAAAGCCAAAAACACACTGGGATGGAACCCACAGAAGACATCCTTTGAAGAACTCGTCAGAATCATGGTTCGACATGACATGACCTTCGTCAAAAAACTCTTCCTCAAAGCACAGCTCCCAGAGTAATTATAAATAAAACAACCCACAACGGGGTAAAAATAAACAAGATAAAAGTCAAAACAAAGACAACAATGTTGGACAAGAACAGCAAAATATATGTAGCTGGACACCACGGGCTCGTAGGCTCAGCCATTTGGAATAATCTCAAGCAACGGGGTTATACAAATCTCGTTGGGCGAAGCCATAAAGAACTTGATCTGACTGACCAAATAGCAGTCAAAGAGTTCTTCGATCAAGAACAACCTGATGCTGTTGTCCTTGCAGCGGCTTTCGTAGGTGGCATCATGGCCAATTCCCTCTACCGTGCAGACTTTATCATGCAGAACATGAAAATGCAATGCAACGTTATCAGCGAAGCCTATGCACACCAAGTCAAAAAACTGCTGTTCCTTGGCTCAACATGCATCTATCCTAAAAACGCGCCACAGCCCATGAAGGAAGATGTCTTGCTTACCTCACCACTCGAATACACCAACGAGGAATATGCTATTGCCAAAATAGCAGGTCTTAAGATGTGTGAGAGCTATAATCTACAGTACGGCACGAATTATATCGCCGTGATGCCAACCAACCTCTACGGACCAAACGACAACTTCCATCTTGAAAACAGTCACGTCATGCCTGCTATGATGCGAAAAATCTATCTGGCAAAACTCATCCACGAACAAGACTGGAAGAGTATCGAGACAGATATGAATAAACGCCCCATCAACCCCACAGACAAATTACGAGCCCTCATCGGAGAAGGTAATGTCGATGGAAATAATAGCCACGAACGTATTCTAAGAGCATTAGAATTCTACGGCATATACGACAACAAGGTTGTTTTATGGGGAACGGGCACTCCACTACGCGAATTTCTATGGAGTGAAGACATGGCAGACGCAAGTGTTTACATTCTCTTAAACGTAGATTTCAAAGACATCATTGGAATAGAAAAATATTCATCTGTTTTCTACGGTGCAAAGACTAATGGTCTCGTAGATCGAAACAATTCTGAAGGACGTGGTGGTGCAATTCCTGCCCTTGGAGAAATCCGCAACTGTCACATCAACGTAGGAACAGGAAAAGAACTCACCATCAGAGAACTCTCAGAATTGGTAAGGGAAACCATAGGATTCAATGGTGAGATCGTTTTCGACACCTCAAAACCTGACGGAACCATGCGCAAGCTCATCGATGTTTCCAAACTACACTCACTGGGATGGACGCATCACGTAGAGATTGAAAATGGAGTAAGAAAACTCTTTGAATGGTATCGGCAAAGTCTGATATAGAAATCCTAACAATAAAAAAATAACTAAAGCCTATGATTCAATCCTTTGAAGAACTCCGTAACAAACTGCAGCAGAATGGAAAATGCCGTAAAATTGCTGCTGTATGCGTCTATGACGAAGCCACCAAGTCTGCGCTCAACCAATGTGAACAACTTGGATTGGCAGAAATTATCTATGTAAATGATGACATACCAGAAGAAGCAGCCAACAAGGCCGTGGCCATGGTAAGAAACGGAGAAGCCGATGTCCTTATGAAAGGACTCATTGGAACAGACCAGCTCCTACGTGCAGTACTTAACAAGGAACATGGACTGCTTCCAGAAGGACGTATCCTAACCCACCTCACATTGGCAGAGATACCCACATACCACAAAATGCTCTTCTTTAGCGATGCTGCGGTAATTCCATATCCCACTCACGAGCAACGCATCGAACAGGTAAGATACGCTTCAGAAGTATGTCATGCCATGGGCATCCGTCAACCACGTATTGCCCTTATTCATTGTTCTGAGAAACCAAGTAAGCGTTTCCCGTTCGTTGACGGCTATAAAGACATTTGTCAGATGGCGAAAGATGGCATCTATGGTGATTGCATCGTAGATGGTCCTCTAGACATCAAAACAGCATGTTCTTTAAAAGCCTTACAGGCTAAAGGTCTGCAATCACCATTGATGGGCGAAACCGATGTGCTCATCATGCCAGACATAGAGGCAGGTAACGTTTTCTACAAATCCATGACACTATTTGCAGGAGCGAAAACAGCAGGAATGCTTTGTGGAGCTTCCCATCCAGTCGTGGTACCTTCACGTGGCGACTGTGCCGAAGCAAAATTCAACAGCATACTCTTCGCCCTATCAAGCCTACCGGATTAACTCAAAACAAGTTCTTTCCACAAAAACGGCACTCTAAAAGAAAAGCCAAAAAGAAAACAACAAGGGAATGAGATAAGTACAGAAAGTCATTAACTAATTATCAAAAACTATGCGAATTCTCGTCATCAACCCAGGTTCAACATCGACAAAGATAGCTGTCTATGAAGACGAAAAGCCAATACTCCTTCATAGCATCACCCACTCTGCCGATGAATTGGCTGTCTACGATGCTATTACCGAACAACAGGATTTCCGACGCAATCTTGTCATCAAAGAACTGCACCGTGCCAATATTCCTGTAAAATTCGATGCTGTCATTGGACGTGGAGGCTTGGTTAAGCCTATTGCAGGTGGAGTTTATGAAATCAACGAGCAGATGCTCAACGACACACTACACGGATGCGTCATGCACAATCACGCGTGCAATCTTGGTTGTCTGATAGCACATGAAATTGCCATCACAATTCCAAACTGTCGCGCATTTATTGCTGACCCAGGAGTTGTCGATGAACTCTCTCCATTAGCACGTATCAGCGGTAGTCCGCTCATGCCTCGCATCTGTATATGGCATGCTCTTAATCAACGAGCCATTGCAAGACGATACGCAAGAGAAATCGGTAAAAGATACGAAGACCTCAATCTCATCATCTGCCACTTAGGAGGAGGCATATCCGTAGCAGCACATGAACACGGAAAGGCCATCGACACCAACAATGCTCTCGACGGTGAAGGTCCGTTCTCGCCAGAGCGTGCAGGTTCCTTGCCGGCAGCAGACCTCATCCGCCTCTGTTTCAGTGGAAAATATACAGAAAAACAATTACTGAAGCGAATAGCAGGAAAAGCAGGACTTACCGCACATCTTGGCACCAACAACATGAAAGAGATACAAGAACGCATCAAGAATGGAGACAAACAAGCACAACTCATTACAGATGCCATGATTTACCACACGGCAAAACAAATAGCAGCAGAAGGTGCAGTACTTTGCGGTAACGTTGACGCTATTCTATTGACAGGGGGCATGGCACATAGTGATTACATTACTAACGAGCTTCGTCGCAGAATCGGCTACCTCGCACCTGTTTATTGTTTTCCTGGAGAAAACGAAATGGAAGCATTAGCTCTCAATGCGTTATCTGTATTAAAAGGAACTAGCAAGGCACAAATTTACCAATAGCCCCAACACAGTAGTTAGATTCTGAGAAAAAGAAAACTCCTCTCTTGTTATTAGCAAGAGAGGAGAAACTATATGAAGCAATATCTATAATCAGATATTGTTTTTCAGAATATCCTTCCAACGGGCGTAAGCAGCAAGATACTCTGCGCGGTGTGCCTCATCCGGTTCAATCACCTGAAGTTTATCCAAAGAAGCAAAAGCCTCATTATTGTCTTTATAGATACCGGCACCGATACCAGCACCCTTGGCAGCGCCTACCGATCCATCTGTATCATATAATTCAATAGTTGCCCCACTAACACCTGCGAGGGTATCACGGAACAATGGACTCAAGAACATGTTAGCCTTACCAGCATGTATCTTGTGGATATCCATACCCATCTGTTGCATGATTTCCATACCATAGCAGAACGAGAACACAATACCTTCCTGTGCAGCACGTACAAGATGTGCACGATTGTGCTTATTAAAATTAACACCATTGAACGAACAGCCAATTTCCTTGTTCTCCAATACGCGTTCTGCACCGTTTCCAAAAGGAATAACAGTAACTCCTTCACTTCCGATAGGAACAGTAGCAGCGAGATCATTCATCTCTGCATAACCAACCTCAGGAGTTATATTACGATGAACCCATGCATTTAGGATACCTGTACCATTGATGCACAGCAGTACGCCCAAACGGGTTTGTTCTTCAGTATGATTGACGTGTGCAAATGTATTCACACGACTTTTCTTGTCGTAGTTAACATTTCCAAGCACACCATAAACCACACCTGATGTTCCGGCTGTAGATGCAATTTCTCCAGGATTAAACACATTAAGCGACAATGCATTGTTGGGTTGATCACCTGCACGGTAGGTTATCGGGGTTCCTGCCTCCAAACCTGTCTCTGCAGCAGCTTCTGCCGAAACTTCACTCTGAATGCTGAAAGTCGGAACGATATCGCTGATTATCGACTCATCAAAGCCATAATATTTGGTCAAGAAATCAGCAACTCTGTTATTTTTGAAATCCCAAAGCATTCCTTCGCTCAATCCACTTACTGTAGTATTGGCAACACCTGAGAGACGCATGGCAATATAATCACCTGGCAACATCACCTTATAAATTTTCTCATAAATGTCGGGCTCGTTCTCTTTCACCCATGCCAATTTAGCCGCAGTAAAGTTACCTGGTGAATTCAACAAGTGACCAAGACATTGTTCTGCGCCCAAATCACGGAATGCTTTCTCGCCATAAGGTACTGCACGTGAATCACACCAAATAATAGAAGGACGCAGCGCCTGCAGATTCTTATCTACACATACCAAGCCGTGCATCTGATAGGAAATACCAATAGCCTTGATATCTTCACCCTTAACCTGGGCATCAGCCATAATTTTCTTCAAACTCAATTTGGCATTATCCCACCACATCTGAGGATCCTGTTCTGCCCATCCTGCTTTTACAGCCATAATAGGAGCTTCTTTTTCAGGATAAAAAGCAGTAGCAACACACTTGCCTGTGTCGGCATTTACCAACGACGCTTTGACAGAAGAACTGCCCACGTCAAAACCTAATAGGTATCTATTTGACATAATACAATAGTTAATAATTTATTTATAATTCGTTTCTGCCTACAAAGTTCTTCATTTTTTTTTAGAAAATCGTCTTTTTTCATCTTTTTTTCTCATTTTTTTGCTCAATATACCGCTACTTTTAATTTTTTTTCCTACCTTTGCGCATAAAAGAAGCCTAATAAACAGAATGAAGTCAACTTCTATCCTGCCATGGCCAAACAAAAATCACGACCAAAACATAAAGTTCAGTTCATAAATGAAAAAGAAAATATTAATCCTTGATGACAAAGAGACCATCGCAAAGGTGCTCTCAATCTACTTGATGAGTGACTATGATGTTCAGTGGCTCCCCGACGGGCTACAGGGCGTAAAATGGCTTCAGGCCGGTAACACTCCCGACTTGATTATCTCCGACATCCGTATGCCAGGAATGCGAGGAGACGATTTTTTGGAGTGGATTAAGCAGAACGAGTTGTTCCGTCACATCCCAGTAATCATGTTATCAAGTGAAGATTCCACAAGTGAGCGAATTCGCCTATTGGAGATTGGTGCAGAAGACTATATTGTTAAGCCTTTCAATCCCATGGAGCTTAAAATTCGTGTGAAGAAGATTTTACCAAACTAATTTTGAGAAATCACATATAATATATGATAGGTGTTGTTTACTTAGGAAACAATCCAAAAACACAGGAAAAACTAAAATACATCCCAGGGCAGATGGTTCGTATAACCAATGCTTATAAGGATACTGCTCAATTGTGTACGCCTCACGTACGCAATGAGCATTTTATTGTGTTTTACGAACGTAGTGTCCGCAACGAAGACATCACCGCCATCACCTACCTTCGCAAGAAGTGCCACAATGTATATATCATTCTCCTTACCAATGCTATGACACCAAAGGAGCGTGATATTTATATGAAATGCGGTATCAATGATACCATAGAATGTGATGCGTCTGTTACGGCATTGAACAAGAAAATTCAGTTCATATCCGATCGTGAGAACATACTTTTCGATGACGAAAGCTCCAAACACAAAATTTTAAAATTCAAAATTCCACTTTGGAAACGTCTTTTCGATATTATATTCTCTAGCATTGCTATCATCCTGCTTTCACCTGTATTCATCCTTACTGCCATTGCCATTCGTTTGGAAAGCAAAGGACCGATTCTATTCAAATCGAAACGAGTAGGTACCAATTACACAGTATTCAACTTCCTTAAATTCCGTAGCATGTATGCAGATGCAGAGCGTCGATTAAAGGAATTAAGCAAAGATCATAACCAGTATGCAGAAAAGGATACTGATCAAAAAGAAGAGGCCGATAAGCAGAAGAGCATTACAGCACCTTTGGGTGACGAGGCTGAGCAAGAAATGCTCACCATGGGTATGGAATCCGGCATGATGATTGGCGATGAAGAAGTGATGCTCATTGGAGACAACTACGTTGTAGCAGAAAGCGAATTCAACAAGAAGCGTGAAGAAGAGAATAATAACGCATTTGTTAAGATAGAAAATGACCCACGCATCACTAAGGTAGGTCGTTTCATCCGCAAATACAGCATTGACGAACTTCCACAGTTGTTTAACATCCTTCGAGGTGATATGTCTATTGTTGGCAATCGTCCGCTTCCTCTATATGAGGCAGAAAAGCTAACCGTTGACACCAGCATTGACCGTTTCATGGCCCCCGCGGGCCTTACCGGCCTTTGGCAAGTAGAAGAGCGCGGCAAAGGCGGCAATATGTCTGCCGAAGAGCGCAAACAACTTGACATCACGTATGGACAGACCTATAACTTCATGCTCGACATGAAGATTATATTCCGTACACTCTTTGCATTTATCCAGAAAGAAAACGTTTAAAAATTAGATTAACTAAATTGAGATGAAAAAAATCAAGAGACTACTATTGCTCTTAGTTCTAACTGGTGCAGGTACTGCCGCCCATGCTCAGTTGGACGAAAGTGGCATTAGCGCTGGATTCTTCGATTCCAGCGAAAACAACACGCTCAACTTTTCCACCTTCCATTTACCACCATTATCCGTGTTGTATGAAAACGCCAAACAGAATCCTCAGATTCTGTCGTTGGCAAAAGCGCAGGAGTTGGCACAGGCAGAAGTTGCCAAACAGAAGCGCCATATCTTTTCATACGTCACAGGTCATGCCAGCTATAGTTATGGTAAGGCCGATATGTGGGGAAACAGTTCGTCGGCTTATAGCCCGACACTATACCAATTTCAAGGAACCGAACAGAGTTATTGGAATGTTGGTGTCAATGTTGCCGTTCCATTGGAAGACATCCTTGACCTCAGCGCATCTGTTAAACGCAAGCGCATTGAGGCTGAACAGGCAAAATTAAAAAAAGACATTGAATTTGAAGATTTAAAAAAGGAAATTGGTATTCTTTATGTGACCATTACCAACAATTTGATTACTCTAAAGACCGCCAGTGAAAGTGCTGCAGCATACCAAGGTGCCGGCTCTTTGAATCAGGAAGATTTCCATCAGGGCAACATGACTATGGAAAACTATGCCTACACCAAGATGCATGAGCTCAGCGTAGTTCAGCAATACCAAACGCTTCAAACCAAACTGATGACAGACATCATCACTTTGGAAATTCTCTCTCGCACACCAATCATAACCAATGCTACAACAGACGTAACACTTGATGATACCATCCAGAAATCTGACAAGCAGATTGCTAAGGAGAACAAAGCTGTTGACAAGCGTATTGCAGAAGAAGTAAAAAATGAAGAGAAACGCTATCGCCAGTTAGAGAAAGCTGAACGCGAAGCACAGAAAAAAGCAGAACGCGAAGCTGCCAAAAACAACAAAAAGAAATAACATAACGCCTTACTAATATGGATTTATTCAGATATATCGTCAGATTTTTATATAAGATACGTTGGTATTTGGTTATCTTCCCCATGATAGCCCTTATCATAGCATGGTTCTCTACCCGCCACATGGACCGCGTTTACGACACTAATGCCACTATTTATACTGGTATGATTACCGGCTACAATATTGAAGGTGGTGTGGGTGTTGCAGGTGGCAATCCCCAAACCAACATCAATAACTTGATGCTCATCATCACTACAGAGACTACTATCAATGAGGTTTCCCTTCGTCTGTTTGCTCGTTGTATGATGTATGGCAATCCAAACAAAGACAACAACTACATCTCAGCCGAACACTTCCGTGAACTTGACGCCCAAGTTCCTGCAGAAGTCAAGGCATTGATTAACCGCAACAGCGAATCGGCATCCTATGCCAACCTAAAAGCATACGTTAAGCCCTCCCAAGACAACTACATCTTTGGCTTACTTAACTATCACCCATATTTCGGTGTAAACCAAATCACCTCACGCTTAAAAGTGGTACAATTAAATAATAGTGATATCATTGATATAGGTTATTCCGCCAACGATGCAGGTATTGCTTATAATACATTGGACATTTTGAATGAAGTCTTCGCTCGCCAATATCAGTTGATTCGTTTCGGTGAAACCAACAATGTCATCAAGTTCTTTGAGCGTGAGGTTGCTCGCCTCTATCGTATTCTGACAGGCGCAGAAGATGATCTCATTCGCTACAACGTTTCGAAACGCATCATCAACTATGGTGAACAGACCAAGCAGTTAAGTGGTTTGGAAGCCCAACAGCAGAATTTCCGCAACGACCAATTGATGGAATATACCACTTCAAAAGCCATATTGGACTACTTGGAGCGTCATTTGGGCGATCGTGCCAAAGTAATCCGCGCAAACCAGAGTTTCACCAACGAAATCAAGGATATTTCACGTTTACAGTCACGTATCTCTAACCTTCGACTGATGAGCGGAGAAGGTGGTGACCTCAATAATGAGGCGCAGGAAGAACTGGCAAAAGCACAGAAAGAACTCCAAGCCACTACACAACGTGTTAGAAAACTCACCCACGACATTGAAGCTGGTAGTTACAGCACCGAAACTGGTGTTAAGGCTCAGCCAATGATTGATAAGTGGCTGGATCAAATGTTGACCATGGAAAAAGTGAAAGCACAGATGTCAGCAACAGATATCATGCAACAGAATCTCGATCGCCAATATCTGTTCTATTCTCCTATTGGTGCCACCTTGGACCGTAAAGCGCGTCATATTGGATTTGTGGAAGGAAACTATATGGAAATGCTGAAAGCTTTGAATGCAGCACGCCTGCGTCAGAAGAACTTGCAGATGAGTACCGCCACCCTCCGTGTACTCAACCCACCGATGTTCCCTTTGAATGCACAGCCTACCAATCGTATCATGATTCTGTTGGGTGCATTTCTTCTGACCTTCATGCTGACAGCCTTATACTTCTTCATTATCGAATTGCTCGATCGTACACTTCGTGACCGTATGCGTTCAGAACGCATCACCAAAGTACCCGTCATGGGTTGTTTCCCACGCGAAAGCAATCTGCGCTATCGCCGCTTCAACAAGACCATTGCCGATATGTCATTGCGCCAGTTGAGCAAGGCACTGCTTCCCCATTTCAAGGAAGGTCAGCAGAATGTGTTAAACCTCATCTCTACCGACTCAGGTAATGGAAGGAGCTATCTCGCTCAGGAATTGGAAAACTATTGGATATCCATCGGTCTGCAAGTTCGCCGTCTTACATACGACGAAGACTTCTTGGCAGAAGACAGCAAATTCATTATGGCAAACGGCATCAAAGACTTGTGCCCAGATATCTTGCCCGATGAGATTGCCATCATTGAGTACCCGAACCTCAACGACAACTCCATTGCTCCAGCATTGCTAAACATGGGTACTGTCAACCTCATGGTAACTCGTGCCAACCGCACCTGGAAGGATGTCGATCAGAAAGCCTTGAAGGAAGTAGAGGCCATGCTGGACGAAGATCACAAGAACACACTCTATATGTATCTGACAGAGGCAAGCCGCTATGCTGTTGAAGAGTTTGTCGGTCAATTGCCACCTTATACTAAGTTCAACAACTTTGTATATCGCATGTCTCAGTTAGGATTGACAGCCACTGAAAACAACAAAGCCCTGTAAATACATGCAGAATAAGTTCGCAACCTATACGGACAGATACGGAGGAAGAGCATTATTGCTCTTTCTCCTGTTTTCAGCCGCCATCTACCAATTGGTTACAGTTGGTATTGGCATGTTCGCATTGATATGTCTGTTACCTTTGGTTGTAATTGCCATTTATGTGGCATTCCGATGGCGTACAGCAACATTTTGGCTGTTGTTCTTTATCAACTATTTTATACAATGGTTTTCAAAGAACAACTGGATACCCTCTGGCATACCACTGTCATTTTATAACGAAGCATTGGAAATTGTTTTGTTGGTCATAGCCATCATCGATGCTCGTAAATCTCCATGTTTTGAACGTACTGGAAACATGATGCTTTATGCTTTGATGATTTGGTGTGGATTTTGTACCTTGGAAATCTTCAATGACACCTGTGGTCTTGGAATGAACGTCTATGCTTGGTACACTGGTGCCAGACTCATGGCTTTCCAGATTCTCTATGCATTCTTAGTCTATATTATCTATATCGACAAGCCCAAGATTCTCATATATTATTTGATATTTTGGGGATCCCTCTCCTTATTCTCTGTTTTTTGGGTGTGGAAACAGAAATATATAGGATTCACCAATGGTGAACATGCATGGATATATGGAAGAGGATTTAGTACACATATCATCCAATGGGGAACACTCATACGTTATTTCTCAACACACAATGACGCAGCAAGTTTCGGAATTGGTATTGCCTCTACGGCTGTAGCATTCTTGATTTTTGCCTTAACCAGCAAAGTAAAAAAATACCGTTATTTTTTCCTCATCACAGGCATTGCCTGTACATGGGCGATGTTTCCGTCGGGCACCCGTACAGCTATTGTGTGTTTTGGCGCAGGCATTGCGTTCTATACTGTTTTAGCAAAATCCGTCAAACTGTCAGCCTTTGTGGGTATTACCTTTGGCATTGCATTTTTCATCTTAGCTTTTACCAATATCGGAAACAGCAACGGCTCAATCAGACGTATGCGCACAGCATTTGACAGAAGCGACGCCTCTTTAAATGTTCGTGATGTAAACAAGGAATCCATCAAGAAATATATCAAAGAAGCCCCTTGGGGAATTGGCATAGGTATGGAACGCGAACAAGTACCTGCCAATAACAAATACCGTATCTTGACAGAAATTCCCCCTGACTCAGAATATGTATATATTTGGGTACGTACAGGCAAGATAGGTATCATAACTTTCGTATTGACCATGCTCATCATGTTAGGTGGAGCATGTTGGACTGTCCTATTTAGGATAAACAGCCCATCCATGCGAGGTATTGGTGCAGGATTATGTTGCGCCTTTGTATCAATGCAATTAGGAGGTTATGCCAACCAAATTCTATTGAATTTCCCCAACTGTTTAATTTACTATGGTGGTCTCAGTTTAGTCTATGCTCTACCCTATATGGAAAAGGAATGGACTGAATGGGAAAACAAATTATTAGAGAAAGAAGCTGAACGAAAGCGACTAAAACTGGAGAAAAAGAAAGCATCGCGAGTATAAAACATCAAGACATTGGAAGCATTATTATCTATCATCACTATCAATTACAACGGACTTGACGACACCTGTTCGCTGATTGACACCATCCCCTTTGATGATTATCCATTAGAGGTGATAGTGGTAGATAATGCTTCCCGTGATGATGAAGCCACTATTATCGAACACCGTTATCCTCAAGTTAGGGTAATTAGAAGTAATAAGAATCTTGGTTTCGCTGGAGGAAATAATCTCGGTATCAGAGCAGCAAAAGGACAATTTCTTTTTTTTGTCAATAACGATACAGTATTCTTTCGTGAGAGCAAAGTCAAAGTGAATCTTCAAGCCTTGGTCAATCGTTTTGCCTCATCTTCTAAGATTGGCGCTATATGCCCAAAGATACGTTTCTTTTGGGACGAAGCCCCCATTCAATTTGCAGGCTACACTCCCTTGTCGTCTATCACCATGCGCAACAGTGCTATCGGCTATGATGAGCAAGATCATGGACAATATAATACAGCCCATCCAACACCCTATGCCCATGGGGCTGCTATGATGGTCAAGCGTGAAGTTATTGCCCAAGTTGGAATGATGCCAGAATGTTACTTCCTTTATTATGAGGAATTAGACTGGAGTATAATGATACGTCGGGCTGGCTATGAGATTTGGTACGACCCTACTGTTACAGTCTTTCATAAGGAAAGCCGCGCCACAGGCCAAAGCTCACCACTTCGCATGTATTACATTACACGCAACCGTTTGCTGTTCGTCAAAAGGAATTATTCTGGTTTCAAGGGGCTATGCTCAAAATTGTATTTAATCGGCATTGTAGCACCCAAGGATATGTTGCTATCGCTCCTTCATGGCAAGTTGCGTCATGCACTATCCGTAATCAATGGCATTGTTGACTACATAAAACTTTAGATTATGGACATCTGGACACTCTTATACTTCTGTGACATCACATTATTCTGTCTAATATCATTTACGGTGATATATATGACGATTTTCACTTTGGCAGCAATGTTGCCAAAGCGTCATTACACCCAGAAAGTGAAACATCAGAACCGTTTCATCATTCTTATACCTTCATACCGCAATAGTAACGTAGAGCAAACAGTAGCCTCGGCATTAGGTCAGAATTATCCTCAACGGTTATTTGATATCACTGTCATATCAGATCGCAACAACGAGATGACCAATTTCCATTTGGCACAGCAACCTATTACACTACTCACCCCCAATTTCCGAGAAAGCAATAAGGCAAAGTATTTCCAATTGGCCATTTCAAATCTGCCCCAATTCAAGCTCTACGATGTCGTTATAATTCTTGAAGCTGGCAACATCATTGAGTCTGATTTCCTGGAAAAGATCAATACCGCCTACGAGAATGCAGGCACGAGAGCTCTTCAGGCACATCGTGTCTCAAGAAACAGCAAGAGTCAAGTATCACAGATGGCTGCTATTTTTGAAGAAATCAACAACACCATATTCCGTAAAGGACACAATCGTTTGGGGTTATCTGCCAGTCTTTGTATGTCAGGAATGGCGTTTGATTACGAATGGTTCAAATCTACAATTCTCCAATTTAAGGCCAATTGGGATGATAAGAATCTAGAGTCTATTCTACTCCAACAACACGTATTTGTGGAATATGTGGAAGACCTTTATGTCTATGACGAAAAGCCACAACATGCAGAAGATTTCAACCGTCAACGTGGTCAATGGATAAAAAGCCAGTTCGTTACACTACTCAAGAATATCCATCATCTTCCTTGGGCAATACTGACTCGCCAATACGACTTGGCAGACAAGATTATACAATGGATGCTGATGCCTCGTATGGTGTTGATGGGACTTGTTGTAATGATGAGCGCTATTCTCCCATTCATCTATATGTCATTGGCATTGAAATGGTGGGCATTGTTTGCCTTTGTTCTATTTATCTTTGCTTTAGCAACACCAGACTATCTTGTTGACGAGAATTGGAGTCGCTCTTCGCTTAAATCACCCTTGATACTCATGAGGTGCATTCCTGGTCTTTCAAAGATAGCCGATTTTATAGATTACCTCGACAAAAAGTTTCATCATACAAAACGATAAACTCCCTATACCATGTGGACTATCATACATATCATTGACATTGCGTTATGGATTTTCATAGCGCCTTCTGTCATTTATGTATTATTCTATGCCATCGTATCCTTGTTTCATCACAAAAAAAATAAAACTACCATAACAAAGGTACAACACACCTATTTGGTATTATTCCCTGCCTATCATGAAGATGCAGTTATAGTATCATCCATCAAAAGTTTTCTGGAACAAACCTACCCGAAGACACATTATGATGTTGCTGTCATTTCTGACCACATGACAAAGAGCACCAACGATGCCTTGCTTGCGCTCCCCATCACGCTCCATCGACCTATATTCTATAAGAGTAGTAAAGCAAAAGCATTACAATATGCTATTTCAGAAACCAGGAAACAGTACGACCATGTGGTCATTTTAGATGCTGACAATGTCGTTCATCCTGATTTCCTTGAGCGTCTTAACGCTGTTTGTTGTCAAGGTTTTGATTTCGTTCAATGTCATCGTTGCGCAAAGAATAGCGACAACGACATAGCTGCACTTGAAGGAACAAGTGAAGAAATCAACAATACCATTTTCCGTAAAGCCCATAACATAATAGGAATGTCGTCAGCATTAATCGGTTCTGGCATGTGTTTCCGTTTTGAATGGTTCAAAAATCATGTATCCAAACTACAAACTGCAGTAGAAGACCGCGAATTAGAAGCCATGCTCATGCATGAAAATATTTTCATCAAGTATGAGGCAACTATCCACGTTTATGATGAGAAGGTATCTAATCAAGACAACTTCCGTCGTCAGCGTCTTCGTTGGATGACAGGTCAGATACAAAGTCTTTTGTTCATGCTCCCTTATTTACCCAAGGCTTTTATAAAAGGGAACATCAACTATATTGACAAGACCCTACAACAGCTACTGATACCCCGTTCTATACTTTTAGCAACAATACCTGTTGTTGCAGTCATAATGACCTGTGTCTGTTGGCAATGGGGACTTCGCTGGTGGGCATTGTTTATTGCGTTGATTATAGCCCTCTTGATAGCCATTCCTCGCCATCTCCGCACAAGAGCTATCTTCGGAAAAATCATCTCATTTTTCAGGCTTACAGGCAGTATGCTTCAAAACCTGACGAAGATAAACATCAAAAGTAATGATTTCATTCACACCTCACACCATAAATAAAGCCCAATGGCAGAAAGAATCCACAAAAGTATATTGAATGCGAAAGTAAATCTCGTTTTTTACTTTCTCTCTTTATTCTTTGCTTTCTTTTCTAGGAAAATATTCTTAGATTGCTTAGGGGCAGACTTTATTGGACTAACAGGAACACTTGGAAATATATTAGGTTACCTCAATCTTGCAGAACTTGGGATTTCTGCATCTGTAGGATATTTTCTCTTTAAGCCACTTCAATCAAATAATAGAGAGGAAATACAAGAAATTCTTTCCGTTTTAGGATTCTTATATCGAAAAATTGGAATAATCATTCTCTTTGCTGGTATTTCTGTCAGCCTATTCTTTCCTCTTATCTTTTCCAAAGCAGGTCTAAGCTTCTACATTATTTATTTCTCTTTCTATTCTTTTTTAGGCTCTGCCCTTATAGGATACTTTATTAACTTTAGGCAAATTCTATTGTCTGCAGACCAAAAAAATTATCTAGTTGCGATATATTACCAGAGTGCCAATCTATGTAAAATAGCCTTGCAGATATTCTTAGCATATACCTATAAGAACTTGTTCGTATGGGTATTCGTCGAATTCTTATTCGGTATCATAGGTTGCATTATCCTTAATTGGAAAATCAACAAAGAATACCCTTGGCTCAATGTCAATATCAATAACGGCAAGGCATTATTGAAGAAATACCCAAATATAACAGGAAAAACCAGGCAAATATTCATTCATAAGATTAAAGACTTCTTGCTTATAAAAAGCGACGAGTTGTTCATCTTTATATTCGTTTCATTGAAAATGGTTGCCCTCTATGGCAATTACCTTATTATCTTCTCAAAACTCATATCATTATTTAATTCCATTACCAATAGTATTGGAGCAAGTGTAGGCAATCTTGTTGCAGAAGGGCATCGCCCACACATCATCAATGTCTTTTGGCAAATCACAGCCCTTCATCATTTCGTTGCAGCAACATTATGCTATTCCTTATACAACTTCACAGAACCATTTATCTATCATTGGTTAGGATCATCATATATTATGGACCATAACATTTTGATATTACTTGTTATCTTTATTTATATTACCAATTCCAGAAACTCGGTAGATAATTTTAATTATGCCTATGGCCTTTATGCTGACGTGTGGTCAGCATGGGCAGAACTAATCATAAATATAAGCATTACCATAATTTGTGGATTAAAATGGGGAATCATAGGAATACTATTAGGTAAGATTACTAGTCTTTTATTGATAGTTGTAATCTGGAAGCCATGTTATTTGTACCATTCAGGCTTTAAGGAGCCCATTTTCAACTATTGGAAATCTGTGACAAGAAACTATATTGTTTCATTGATTGCCATCATTATACCAACATGCTTGACGAGGCTTTTACCAATTGATCCGTATCAAAATATCGGCACGTGGGTTTTATACGCTTTATTGGGAATGGCAATATATTTTGTAATTTCTATTCCATCCTATTGTATTTGTGTAAAAGGAACCAAAGATTGCCTGCATAGATTTATACACAAATAAGTAATCTCAATCGTATTGAAAAAAAATCAGAAACGATAATTATTTTCGTCAATATTAGACTATATCTCACAGATAATCATTAACTTTGCATTAAAAGTTGAATTGATATCATATAAAGTTTATGAAATTTTCGATTATTACTATTACCTACAACAATGTGGAAGGTCTCCGCAACACTGTCAAAAGTGTTGTAAATCAAACATATACTGATTACGAATTCATAATCATTGATGGTGGTTCAACAGACGGAAGCGTTGAGGTCATAAAAGAATACGCCAACAAAATCACGTATTGGGTATCAGAACCTGACAAGGGTATCTACAATGCCATGAACAAGGGTATTCAGGTTGCCAATGGAGAATATCTTAATTTCATGAATTCTGGAGATTGTTTTTATAATAATGATGTATTACAGAAAGTGGCAGATTATCATCTTGAAAAAGATATGATTGTCGGTCATGATTACCATTATAATGAAGATCTGAAACTTGGTCATGTATCATTGGAGCCCATGCGACTTTCCATGATTACGTTTTACGAAGAAACCCTTGCCCATCAAAGTACATTTTTTAAGAAATGTTTATTTCAAGAATATCAATATGACGAATCATACAAATTCGTTTCAGATTGGATTTTCTATTTAAGAAAAATCGTAGCAGAAGAAAAGACAGTAATCTTTATTCCAGACATTATCTGTAAACGAGAAGCTGGAGGTATCACAGAACGTCAAAACGCAAAAAGTCAAGAAGAAAAGCGGCAGTATCTGAAGAATTTCCTGGCTCCTGGTGTGTATAAAGACTACGCATCTTTATCTAAGATTGACAAAATAACCCTATATAAATTCTTTTCTCTCTGTAATGAAGAAAAAAACGTCAAGATGATTAGATTCTGTATCAAAGTGATTTATCGTATATCAAAATTCTTCAAATAAAGCCATGAAATCTATTGTTGTTATATTCCCCTATTTCGGAAAGCTACCTCCACAATACAACATTTGGAGGGCGTCAGCTATACGTAATCCAAGTGTTGACTTTATGTTCTTTACCGATGCAGAAATAGCACCATATAAGAATATTATCGTACACAAAATGAGATTTGAGGACTTTCGTATAATTGTTCAAAAAGCATTCGATTTTCAGATTATATTAGATAGGCCATACAAGCTTTGCGAATATAAACCAGCTTATGGCTATATTCTAAAAGATTACATCAAGCAATATGATTTTTGGGGATTTGGTGACTTAGACCTTGTATATGGAGATATACGCACTTTTATTACTGATGAGGTATTAAAATTCAAGTTTATATTAGGATGGGGACATCTTTCTCTTTTCAGAAATGATTCTGACACCAATGAATATTTTATGAAAGAAGAAAATGGTTTCCAAAAATATACTGATGCATATACAACAAGAAACATTACATTCTTCGATGAGTTTGACCATATGGGGTGTAGCGACAAATGGAAAGCATGCCGCCCAAATGATTGTTGGCTAGAGACTCCATTTGACAACGTCTCAAAGCCCAAACAAGCTTTTCATTTCAACAGTTTAACGCGAGGATGGCAACAAGTATTGTTTGAACACGATGGTCAACATTTGTATATGATTCGCATAGCCAATGGGAAAATCGAAAAAAAAGAATCTCTCTATGCACATTTCCAACATAGGGCATTTATGAAAGATAAGATTTCAAATTACAATCACTTTCTGATTACCCCAACATCAATGATTGATTTTCCCACACACATGATAAAATTCCATTTGTTATTTTATAGCAGGAAACGAACCTTTAGGACAAAACTTGCACAATGGAAAGACCGCATTATATGGAAATTAAACTTAGGACACTATAAATAAGCAAGGCGGAGTCAACTAGCAAGTGCAAATTTACGATATTTTTTCGGGTCTATAACGTTTCGTATGCTTACCCACACGAAACGTTATAGACCCAAAAAACGACTTCCCCTAAATTAATCCTAAATTTGTCAGCGATTTGCAAAAAACATCGTAATAAGTGCTGCTGTCAAACTGCTTTATATGGTGAACTTCAGAGGCTGACATTTTTTTCCTGCGTTCTGGGTCGCTCACTAACTCATTAATTGCATCTGCCAACCTTTCTTCAAATCGCTCACCTCTTTTAACAACAATAACGTCAGGTGATATATATTCCGTTATTCCACCAGAATCGGTTGTTATTAGCGGTATGCCACATGCTTGTGTTTCGAAAACAGTCAGTGGTGCAGGGTCATCCCATTGAGAAGGTAACACTGCTATGTCAGCCACATTATAATATTGCGGCATCTTTTCATAATCCACAAATCCCGTGAACACAATTCTGTCCTTGATTTTCTCTGCCGACTCTCTTAGCTTTCTGACAAATAGAGTGTCAGAAGATGTTTCTCCACCATAAAAACTGGCTCCTATAACTAAAAGTTTTACCCTATGTTGACAGACTTCCAAAGCGCTTATCAGTTTGTCTATGCCTTTCAGGGCATCCAATCTGCCAGAGAATACTATTACGATATCATTATCCTTGAACCCTAAAGATTTGCGTAACGCTTTTGTCTCACGGTTGTATTTTAGTTGAGTAAACCTGTTAGTGTCCACCACATTTCTTACGGTAACAACCTTGTCTACATTAATATGCGTTGTGAGAGTCCTTTTTCTTATGTAGTCACTTACCGTCAGAATTAAATCAGAAGATTTTGCCAGCTTTTCCCCATTTCGCATTTCATTATTAATCAGGTCATTGTGCAGATGAGACACAATTTTTGAAGAGATGCAATTTCGGAGATAAGGTGCAAATTCTGGGCGGTTTTCAATAACGACGATGTCAAAGTTCTCTTGCTTTACTATTTTTCTTGCCTTAGACAGGAAGGGGAACAGGCCAACATACAGATTATAGTGGAATCTGTTGAGTAGGACATGTCTCAAATACATGTAAATTTTATAGCGACGGCGAGAGTAGTTGATAAAATGGAAATGTACGTTGCTGAATTGGTTCGCCTTTTCAACCGCCTCGGGAGTATATTTCGATATTACATGCAGCTCAAATGGTTGTTTTTTCAAAACTTCATTGTTTTCAAGCATTATCTGCACTAAACTTTCAACAGCGCCACCTTCGGTTACTGGTACAGGCAGTATTCCTGCTGTAAGGAAACACAATTTCTTCATTATATATTCAAATTTAATTATTATTTTGCATTCGTTAACAACATCAAGGTGTGGAATAAGGGCAACAAAAAGCTCTTGCTTTGGCAAGCGGCAGAGCCGAGCGACTCAGGATTTTGTCGTGTCAGATTTTTCACCTATCTTCGTGTTGCGAATCCAAAGACGAAAAAATCATCACTGACATGGCAAAAGTACAAATAAAATCTGAGAAACTTACATCTTTTGGAGGAATATTTTCAATAATGGAGCAATTTGACTCCATGCTTTCATCTGTAATTGACTCTACTCTTGGTATCAGGTGTGGTTCTTATGGTTATCAATACAGTGAAATTGTTCGTTCACTCATGAGTGTTTACTTCTGTGGTGGTTCATGCGTGGAGGATGTAACCACCCATCTCATGCACCACCTCTCACTTCATCCTACGCTTCGCACCTATAGCGCTGATACCATCCTTAGAGCCTTCTTGCTGTCTTCCCCGAGGTTGACACTGCAGCCATGGGGTTTCCAGTTGGGTGGGAAAATGAGCCGCTATGGAAAAGATATTAACTCAACTTATGAATTCGATAGATTCCCATAAGATATGGAATGTGCTTCTCAACAAACCAAATGACAGGAATGAAAACCAAGACAATTATTAGTGCGGCAAAAGGATCAACGTAAGATACTGATGGTTCTATCTTTCTAGTGAGGTCAATAAGATAGAAATGGAAGCCCAAAATGATTATTGTGCCGTTGGAAATGTCGGTTATAACTTTATGATGAATGCTATATAGCCATTTAGAAATGACAAATGTCATTACTGTTCCTGCTATACCACCGACAAAAAAGAGTACAATATTTTGACCATATCCATTAATATACATCCACACGCCTCCATTATATTTCCCGCATAAATACACAGTGACCAATGAAGTTACAAGGATCATAAGTTGAAACTTGAAAGACTTGAATTCATTCAGTTGTCTCTTCTTTTCCTTTAGCAATGTGCCAACACAAAAGAAAGGGGCAGCCATGCATATGTTGATGGCAGCATTAGAGCTATACACAAGGCTAATGCCATGAATTGTAGGATTCCATCGATCTATCATGATACCTAGAGCAGGCAGCACAAAAAAAACAAATGATCATAAACAGGCTTCGGCTTCCGAAAAGATTATGAATGATCTTCAGGATAATTAGGGCCTGCTGAATTATTATCTGTTCACAGGCAGAGAGTAGCAGACGTAGGTCCTCATAGCGACGATAATGATGAAAAACCGCCAGATTTCGGTCAGGGCAAGACAAAGTTCCCTTAGGAACTTCATCACATTCTTGACGAAGTAGCACATTCCCGTCCAGCATCGTGCTGTATCTGGAAGCTTGGCTCTTATGTCATTGGCTCGATAGATTCTCTTGCCAGTACCGAATGAGCATTCGATTTCATTGCGCTCCCCGATGGCTTTGGCCATTTTGGATTTCATCTCATCTGAAGGTGGATCCTTGCGGCAGCCGTCATGTATAATATCAACGTCAACAGGATAACGCATCTCTGCATCGGCACAAGTAGCATCAAGCTTCAGTACACCCTTGTGCTCGCGACCTTGTGAGTCGGTGAAGGATGCGGCATTCGAATCCTTTGGTTTCGGAGTCGGCGGGTCCTCATCATTCTTCTGCGCTTCTTCCTTACGCTTGCGTTTCTCTTCAAGAAGACGCTTCTGCTTGTTGAGAAATTTGACTGTCATCTTGTTGAGTTCTTCCTCAGAGATTCGCTTGCGTATCGTGACGAACAAGCTCGGGTCGAATATAGGCTTGTCGGTGAACTCATGCAATCCACAAAAGTACTGCATGTAGGGACTCTCTCTGATAATCTCGATGGTCTCGGCATCACTCAGGTTTAGCTTGTGCTTGTTAATCATTGCGCCGAGAATCATGCGTGCCGGCTTGTTTCCTGCACCTTTCTTCTGATTGTCCAACCTTGAGTTGTATTCCTTCTCAAGTTCAGTCCATGGAAGAAGGTCACCGAGAGCCACCCATCGGTTTGTCTTGTCCAACTCATCAAGAGACGAGCGGAGCAAACCGAGGTCAAGTTGCTTGTATTTTGGAGCGTAAAACTTCATCTTGCTTTGAATTTAACTATACAAAGGTACTATTTTCTAGTTAAGCAAACGAAGAAATGAAGTTATATAAACTTAAATATCAGAGAGTTATAAATTATTCAGCAAACACTAATTAATGGTGTTTCCATCTTTATTCACTTTATAATTTTAAACTTCTTTTTATCTTTACCCAATAGTATGGGACAATATATCTTTGACAATATTATTAGAGGGTAACAAAGTATTAATACCAGCAATAAAGATACAAGTTGAGATTCATCACCTATTGATTCCACCACGGGCTTCAATCCCTTCACTACCTGAAAGTGCACACCCAATATCAAAAATGTTCCATCACTAATATCTTCAATTATACGGTTCCTTGGCAAAGTTCTGGCGACGATCATTAGAGCGGCAGTTCCAAGCATTGCCATTACGTAATAAAGAACAACGCTATTACCGAAACAAAAATGATACATGTCAGTTATTTCGCCTCCATTCTCAAATTTCATGATTCCAATCATGAATGCGAAAAGCAGGGCTGATAATAGTAAATTCTTTATTTTAGTCCAATTTTCTAGTCTCGCTTCTCGTTCTAATGTACATCCAAAATACTGTCTTATTCTGTTTCCTATTATGAAATATGGCATTGCACATATTGTTCTATCTATGTAGAAGGACGTGTGAATCCTACTTGCATGAGACAAGAATATATAGATTATACACAGCAGAATTACCCCCCCCCCATTTCACCGTGATGATACCAACAAATCGTTGCACAGCATTGGTTATGAACTTCATAATGACTAACACCCACACAAACCAGAACTGAGGGCAGAGCGTTATGCCTTTCCGTATATCTATAGTTTGATTACTAATGACATTAATACTATAAGAGATAAAGGCATGTGCCAAAATGTATAGTAAAACCGCAGCCACTAAAGGGACGACAGATTGTATAAGTTTCTTTATTGGTATGTCAAATTTCGACAAATATCCGGAGACAAAGAAAAAGGCAGGTACATGAAAAAGATATATCTCTTTAGTGAAAGTCCCTCCAGTATGACCAAGAACAACGAGCATAATCAGTATTGCCTTCATCCAGTCAATCCAATTCAATCTACCTATAGTTGCTAAACTGTCTGGTTTCATATCAACCTTAATTCCGCACCACTCTGATTTGAATATTTTTATAAGTTCCTGAGCAACAAAATGTTGCCAAGGATTTTGTCATGTCAGAAATTTCACTTACCTTAGTGGTACAAAAACAAGTCAGTAAAACAACTGGATAACATGGCAAAAGTACAAATAAAATCTGAGAAACTTACATCTTTTGGAGGAATATTTTCAATAATGGAGCAATATGCAAAAAATTCTTTGCTGTTATCGACCGTTATTCATAAATCTCAAAAAACGATTTGTCTTACCATTCGATTTTTATTCAAAAGCCATGACAACACAAAGCCACCAATCAAAGCACACATAAACTGTAATATACTTACAACGCTCGTGTGCTCAAATATAGGATAAAAAGCCACCATACGATGAGCGATGTCCTTTCCTAATACAATAAATGGTATTTCCATACAGAAAATCGTCAAGGAATGTCTTCCTAACAAGACAAGAGGAATCCGACACACTTTCGATTTTTCAAGCAGCAAAGCCAAATTAGTAAGAATCATACATCCAGCAAAACCTGCTACTAAAAAAAGAGATAGACTATTGCCATATTCTCTCACTGAAATATTCACACCTTCAGTAAATCTCAAAGCAAAAACATAAATAATAGCACATATTAACACCAACCACTTTTCTGTAAGTAAATTTCGCACTTTAATTTCATATCCAAGAATCATAAAGATAGTAAGAAGTGGTGCAGTATCTATACTCCATGGTAATAGTATTGGTAAATGTGACATGGCAACAGACGCCAGAAAATAAACAGCCAGAACAATATATTTATATTTAAAGAAACGAAGATAAACAGCATAGAGCAAATAACATAGTGACATACAAGTCAGAAACCACAGCGGAAAGTTTCCTACTATGAAGAGTCTATAAATATCATCCGTTCCAATTGGAAGCAAACAATATCTTGAATAAACAATACCAGAAATAGCTCGCAAAGAAAAGTCATTAAATATAAACAGCAACAATACGCTAAAGAAGAAGTATGGTTTAAGTAATTTTGGCAACTTTTTAACGACAGTTATAAACCGAAATTTCTCTTCTTGATTGAATGAAAACGTATAACCCGAACAAAAGAAGAATATAGAAATCACAAAAAAAGAGGAGAAAGTCACCCATTGACAACTTTCCACATGATTAAACAATACTAGAATAATACCAATACCTTTTGCAATATCAATGAATTCAAGACGTTTCTTCATTTTTCTCTTATCTTATCATTCTCAAACACTTTGGCGGGAATGGCTGTTTGTCGGATGCCATACGCACCATCAATCACATCAGTTCCCCATGCTGTCGGCGTCTTCCAATCACGATGATCTACCATATCAAGCCAAGCATTCTCTTGGTTATTTCCTGTCCATGACCAAGGCATAAAACCATAATCCAACTGATGACATGTTTTTAGGATTGTACGATGGTCGGCCTTACAACCGAGATTATTTTTGCCATCATTATAGTTGTAGCCAAACTCCCCAACGATCAAAGGCAATTGTTTATTCTTGGCTTCTGTCAGTTTATTGATAATTTTTTGGGAGTCATTCCATGATCCATACATGTGGACAGAAAATAAAATATTGTGCAAAGGGTCGCAGTCTATAAGTTGCTGACCACCTTTTAATATGGGTAAAATATTCTGTCCCCAACCTGGAGCATCAACAACCAACGTCGTTTTGAAGCCAGCTTCACGAAGTAATGCGATAGCCTTTTCATAGCTTTTCTGCCAATGTTTCGTGGTAACACGATGAGCGCCCCACTCGTTTGCAATATTGATGAGCAGAAAGCGTTCGTAACGCATCAGTACAGTTTTGACATCTTCACGAGCATAGTATTGCGCCATATCGAGCAGCCGTTCGCCCGACGAGTTTCCCGTTACATCGTGAAGTTCCACCATCGGAATCATCTTCAGCGCTATGCAACGCTCTATGACGCGTTCCAATTCTGCGGCTTGCCCCCTTGTGTGCCATACGATACGTAGCGTGTTAGCTCCTGTAGCAGCAATATCATCAAGTGCTTGATAGGCTTTTTCACCTAACCAAGCATGCGGGTTGTTGACACCCGCAATAATAAAAGGTTGTCCTGCGGCATCAATCAGTTGTGTTTTTTGGACATGAAAGTATTCTTGCGCATGACTTTCAACACCAAGAATTGTCATTAGAATGGTTAGCAGTATTGACTTCATTGTTTCAGAAAAATATCTTGATTGTGATCTTTTTTATTATTTCTATTTTGCAAATTTACGAAAAAGGTTGAAAATAAAAAAAATTTTGGGCAATTAATACGATTCTACCTTATAAATACTTCTGTTTGATGTAATTGACAATAAGAAATTTTGGAGTCAGCAATCGCCTTGGTATTACAACAATTATTCTTGGGACAGGATAGAATGTGGAAAGCGAAACGTTAATTAGACTCAAAGGCAAGAATATCATTCTGTAAATATATCAAACACGTCTTGTATTAATATTGTAAGGTTATTATACTTATATTGCACAAAATGGTGATATGGAGGACTCTGCTGTGGCTTTGCATGATTTTTATGGTTTGACCTGTAGTTGAGCCTATGAAGATGGGACTGTTGGGTGTGTTCCAGGTTGTTTTTGGGGTGGACAGAGGATTCTCTGTTGGTTATGTGGGGGATAACTCGGTTATTTAGGTGGAAAACAAGGCATTAAAAGCCCGTGGAGGGCTTTCTGCAGGGTTGAATCATAGTGACCCACGGAATGGACGAAATGGTTTTATTCGCCGTAAAAATGCTCAGTGTGGACTGGAAATGCGGGGTTCTACCTCGGCAGATTTGAGACAAAAGGCATTGTGCTGGTTTGTGGTTGCTGAAGGGTGTACCACCAGCCATGATGGTGGCATTTCGTCGAGTTTTCGATAGATTCTCGCTATTTACTCGATCGACATTCGTTGCTCTTTCGTTCGTTTTTCGCTTGTTCCTCGTTCGGTTCTCGTTCGGTCTTCGATAGACTAACGAATAAGCAACGAGAGACGAACGAGAGACGAACGAGGACCTAACGAGAAGTCAACGAGAACCGAACGAGAAGCAATCGAGAAACCGTGGGCTTTCTGTCGTGACCTGATGGCATGTAAATCTGTTGGTTTTGTAAACATAATCAGTATTTTAATTGTTGAATTATTTGTTTGATTTTTGGTTTAAGGGTATCTTTCTTATTTTTAGAAATCATCCTCGGCTTGAAATACAAAGATACAACATGACACCCCCGGAATGCAAGAGTTTTGGCAGCTTTAATTAGATATTTAACACTATTTAACTTTATTATAGATATTTTTGTTTTCAAACTCGTATAGTGTTCTCCATGGATTTTTATTGTCGCAGAAATCGTGGTAAGTAAAATCTTAAATACATCAGATGCGTGATAAGTGAAATACGAAAAGCGTTCAAAAGCCTCGGAGAAGAAGTGTGATTCTCCCCCCAAAAAACAATATCTTACAAGAATTAAGTAAGAAAAACGCAAAAGCGTACCATGTTATATAGAATCACTGTAACTTGGTTTGTCATGTCATCCAAAAACACACCATCTATTCAACAAGTATGTCAAATTGATAACACCAATTATGCATTGGGTATATCTTTTTGGGGACTATCGCAGCGTTGACAAGACCTTGACTATCACGAAGGTTTCCACGAGCTCCTCTTAAATAACCACTTTTTCCTTTCTGACCATTTACAGCATACCTTACTTTAGCACCCTTGACTAAATGTGAACATTTCAACAAAATGGTATCTCCATGTACCACAATATCTTTAATAATAGATTCATTAGAGGCGGTAACAATATTAAACCCATAATAATCTACTTTGCTAACTTCTATAGTATCTATTACTAATGGAGGACAAGGTACATCTAAAACAACTTTTACCTCTCTTCCTTCAGCAATTATTTTCTTTGGATACAACCCACGATGTTTTTGATTTCTTATAATGCTTATAACCGATTCCGCATTATAATAACCAACACGTTTTTGGCTTATTGCATTTATATGCATACGTTCCCGGACAAAAGACAAAAAATAAGTAGGCGTTCCAGCAACAAAGAAAGAATTGTCACGAACTAACTCCATCTGTGCTTGTGGTATGCTTGTCTCATATAAACTATATTCATTCTGACAGAACTCATTGCACAAAGCTAACATATTCGTTTGATAAGATACTATCTTGATATCTTGCTTTTGATGAGTAATTGCCTTTATATCTTTATTGATATCAATACAAAACTGATTCAACCTTTGTTTGTAATCAACATTTGTATAGTCATACATGTCTGACTCGCCTTGCATCCAACATATTGCAGGAACGTAGAATTTCATTCCCTTCTCATCTGCTTTCTCTTTCCCTTAAGTAAACCATAGATTTATTGATAGTAAACGACATCGTTTAATTATCACCCCCTAATGTTATCACCGTTTTTCCACAAACTGCATAGTAAAATAGCCACAAACTGTATAGTAGATTTCCCTCAAACGGTATAGTAAAAATGCCACAAATTGTATAATAGCCATTTAATAATTTGCATATCTCACAGATTATTAATAACTTTGCAACCGAAAAAGGAAATCCAATTATGAAAGAATACAAGGCAAGAATTGCAGACAAAATACTATCAAGAAGACTGAAAAGTGTTGGTGCCGTGCTCATACAAGGTCCTAAATGGTGTGGCAAGACCACCACAGCAGAGCAACAAGCACAAAGTGTGGTCTATATGGACGACCCAGAACTCATTGCACAGAACATTGAATTGGCCAAACTTTCACCCAAAAACCTGCTTGCAGGCGCCACACCTCGCCTTATCGACGAATGGCAACTCGCCCCACAACTTTGGGATGCTGCACGTTTTGAGATTGACCATCGAGATGGTTTGGGACAATTTATCTTTACGGGATCAGCAGTTCCTGCCGACACCAGCAACATTCATCACACTGGTACAGGACGCTTTTCGTGGTTAACAATGAGAACGATGAGTCTTTCTGAATCTGGAGATTCCAGCAATGAAGTAAGTCTTAAAGATTTATTTGACCATCCAAACCTTGATATCTTCGCCACCAACAACCATAATATCGATGACATTGCGTGGCTTATCTGTCGTGGAGGATGGCCCAAAGCAACAATAGTAGATAAAGAAGTAGCCTTAGACATGGCTTATAGCTACTATGAAGCAGTAGTCAATACCGACATCTCACGCATTGACAATGTGCATCGTGATGCCGAAAAAGCAAAGAGAATCTTGCGTTCGCTCGCAAGAAACCAATGCGCACAAGTAGCCATCAATACCATTTGTGCCGATATCGAAAACAACGACACAACACCCACCAATCGCATAACAGTAGCATCCTACATTGATGCGCTAAAAAAAATCTTCGTTTTAGAAGATTCTGCAGCATGGAATCCCAATCTGCGAAGCAAAACTGCGATACGTACTTCCGACACACGTTATTTTTCTGACCCATCCATAGGAGTGGCAGCATTAGGCATCGGACCAAAGGACTTGGTCAACGACCTCAACACCATGGGGCTATTTTTTGAATCAATGTGCATTCGCGACCTGCGTGTTTATGCTGATGCACTAAATGGTACCGTCTATCACTATCGTGATGGCAACGGTTTGGAATGTGATGCCGTGATTCATCTGCGTGATGGCAGTTACGGACTCATCGAGATCAAACTCGGTGGAGAGCAAAACATCAATGATGGTGCAAAGAATCTGCTTTCTCTTGCATCAAAGATTGATTCCAGCAAGATGAAATCCCCAGCTTTTCTAATGGTTATCACCGGTGTATCAAAATACGCCATTCGAAGAGAAGACGGAGTTTATGTCGTTCCCATTGGATGTTTAAAAGAATAACACCTAACAAATTACGGAACATTTTTTAAACAGAACTGATGTAATAATCTGTGCCGATTATCTTAAATGAATAGAGAGTCTGTTATCCATCCACATAGAGACATGAAGAGCTTTGATAGCCGATATTATACTTAAAAACACAAAATATGAGGCATTTTCCACAATATTAAACTTTATTAACTTTCAAACTATTGCAAAGGGACACAAAATAGAGTACTTTTGTATAAGCAAAAATTTTATATATGAGGGACGAGTTACTAAAACACATTAGGAACATAAATAAAAAATCATCAGTTCAGGGTCGAATCTTGGAACAGTTCGTATCACAAGGTACTTATACTATTCCAGAAATGTCAAAGGCTGTTGGCGTTAGTCTGCCTACTGCGACAAGCGCCATCAACGAACTCATCAAAGCAGGACTCGTAAGAGAGGTCGGAAAAAAAGACATCTCTTCCGGTCGCATTCCTATGGCTTATGATCTTGTTCCTAACGCAGGCTATTTTGTTGGTGTAAACCCTGAAATGGACTGTCTTGCTCTTGCTGCAAGCGATTTCTGCGGCAATCTGATTACAGAAAAGATAAGAGTTCCTTATACATACGAAAATACTCCAGAGAATCTGGAGCAAATGGCTAAGATTATCAACGATTTCATTGCTACACTTCCTTTCGCCAAAGAAGAAATCCTCCAAATTTGCGTGAATATTGCAGAGCGTGTGAATCCTTTTGAGGGAAATGCCTATAACATGTTTACCTTCCTTGAGGAGTCGCTGACCAGTAAACTCACCAAACTCATTCAGATTCCCGTCTGCATCGAAAACGACACAAGAAGCATGACATTTGCTGAGTTTATCAAGGGACGAAGCAAAGGACTGAAGAATGTCATTTTTGCCAACGTATGTTGGGGCTTAGCCATCGGCATTATTATTGACGGCAAACTCTACTACGGAAAGTCGGGATATTCTGGCGAATTTGGCCACATGACAGCCTATAATAATAATATCATCTGCCATTGCGGAAAGATCGGTTGCATAGAAACAGAAGTTTCAGGAAGGGCACTCAAGAGAAAACTGACAGAAAAAATCTTAAATGGCAAGACCTCTATCCTCTCGGATAAAGTGCTCAACCAAAAAGAGGAACTCACACCAAAGGACCTACTGGAAGCCATCGACAAAGAAGATGTGCTCAGCCTTGCAACGTTACAGAACATCGCTGACGAACTTGGTAAACAGCTGGCTGGTGTCATCAACATCTTCAATCCTGAAATGCTGGTCATCGGCGGCGAAATGTCGGCAACGGGCGACTACCTCACCCTCCCTGCAAGAATGGGCATCAAGAAATTCTCTCTCAATATTGTAAATGAAGATTCGCAGATTGTAACTTCAAGTCTAAAAGGACTTGCCGGCATTACAGGAGCATGCCTCATGGCAAGACACAGACTGTTGAATGATAGTATCAAAGGCTAGATAAATACTTTTTTTGTTTATAAAAAAAACTTCCTGCAAGCAGCCGTCAACTTGTACAAATAGTCTAAAACGTTGCAGACGGGAAGTCACTCCCACCTGTCTCCCATAAATGAGCATCTTTTGAGGACTCACTTGGGACTTACTTGGGACTTACTTGGGAAGAACTACGCACATAAAAAGGATAGTTATAACCCGAACGCATCCCGAAGACATAGAGAGAGCAATCCATTGGACGACAAGCACAAACCGCATTTTGGACTTGAGACGAAAAACTCCACAAGATAACAATTCATCCGACAATTGTTTGGAATTTCGGGAAAGAACATGTAAATTTGCAGTATCAATACAAAAAACTTAGAGCATGAAGAAATACGATTACCTCATTGTGGGAGCTGGACTATATGGATGCACCTTCGCATACTTTGCCCAACAACAAGGAAAACGCTGCCTTGTGATTGACAAACGCCCACAACTGGGTGGAAACGTCTATTGCGAAAATATAGAAGGCATCAATGTCCACAAATATGGAGCACATATCTTCCACACATCCAACAAGAAGGTATGGGATTTCGTCAACTCATTTGTAGAATTCAACAGATACACCAATTCACCTATTGCCAACTACCAAGGCAAGCTCTACAACCTGCCTTTCAATATGAATACCTTCCACGAAATGTGGGGAATCAACACACCTGAAGAGGCTTTAAACATTATCGACGAGCAGAAACAGCAAGCCGTAGAAAAGATGAAAGCCGACGGAGTGACAGAACCTCGTAATCTGGAAGAACAGGCACAATTGCTTGTAGGCCGAGACATCTACGAGAAACTCATCAAAGGATATACGGAGAAACAATGGGGAAGAAAATGTACAGAACTGCCCGCATTTATCATCAAACGCCTACCTATCCGACTGACCTACGACAACAATTATTTCAACGACAAATACCAAGGTATCCCCATCGGAGGATACAACAAACTGATTGACGGTCTGCTTGAAGGCATCGACACCCAAGTCAACGAAGACTTCTTTGAAAATCGCGAAAATTGGGAAGCGCAAGCGGACAAAGTTCTCTTTACCGGAAGAATCGATGAATTCTACGACTTCCGATTCGGAAAGCTCAACTATCGTACCGTACGGTTTGAACATCAGACCTTAGACACTCCCAACCACCAAGGTAATGCCGTAATAAACTATACCGAACGCGACGTACCATACACCAGAATTATTGAGCATAAGCACTTCGAGATGTTCGGACAGACCGTATATGACCTGCCCAAAACAGTTATTTCCAAAGAGTATTCCACAGAATGGAAAGATGACATGGAGCCCTACTACCCCATCAACGACCAAGCAAATACTGCTGTTTACCTACAATACGAAACGCTGACAAAACAAGAAGCCAACGTGATGTTCGGTGGTCGTTTGGCAGAATACAAATACTACGACATGGCACCTATCGTGGAGAAAGTCATGAACTTGCCACTATTTGCCTCTGAAAGAGAATAGCAACTTAACTACAAAACTCAAAAACAACGGCTACATGATGTTGAGAATAGAAGCACCATTACTTCCCGTAGCCATTGCTTTGATAGTCGGCATCGTCATAGGCGAGTGGATAAAAGCCCCAATAGTGGTTTTCGCCGCAATGGCGGGAATACTTATCATAACACTCTTCCTCCGTTATCATCCCCGTTGGCAGACCACTACTATATTAATATGTGTAACGCTGTTCGGTTGCATCATACGACAATACCAAGAAAACAACATGAAAGTCTGGTGGCCGGAATATCCTGCAGAATGGCAAGCTGTAGTAATTGACGAACCGATAGAGAAAACAAAGACCATGACGGTTGATGTATTGCTGGCAAACTGCCGACAAAAGGTACGTTGCCATATTGCCAAAAGCAACGACAGCCAAGAAATATCCGTTGGCGACGGACTGATTCTGACAACACACATCCATGAGATTAGAAACAAAACATCCAATTTACACCATTCCACAACACGCCAAGACTCTAACAAGATCGCTTCTGATCATTTGAAACAACAAAATCATTCTAAAAACCAAAACCACAGCACCTTCGACTATCAACGATTTATGGCAAGCAGAGGATTCACAGGCGAAGCATACGTACGCCCCTTTGATTGGGACTGGGGAATTGTGGATATCAGCCACCTCTCACGCATCGAACGCCTACGGCTGCGCTTCATGACCTATCGCAGCATCCTGCTCAAGCATATCCAAGAATGGAAACTGGACAAAGCAACAGAAGGAGTCATCAAAGCCATGACATTAGGCGACCGCTCCGACCTCTCTCCTACCGTCAAAACCACCTATACTCAGGCTGGAGCCTCCCATATCCTCGCGCTGAGCGGCATGCACCTAACCATCATTTTCTTCATCATCAACCTTTTGATGAACTGGCGAAAAGCAGAACTCATTTCCCAAGCCATCATCGTGACCACATTATGGGCCTATGCCTTACTGGTAGGACTATCGCCAAGTGTCACACGTTCGGCATTCATGATATCTGTCTATGCCTTGCTTTCTGTTGGCTATCGTGACTCCGCCCCTATCAACACATTATCATTCACAGCCATTGTCATGCTAATAATCAATCCATTAGCATTATACGACGTCAGCTTCCAACTCTCCTACGTTGCCGTATGCGCAATACTATTAGGAAACAGTTTCTTTAAAAAAGTCATCCCCATCGAATGGCTCATGAACCATCGGATAGTCAAATGGATATGGGGCATAACCCTTGTATCCCTTGCAGCACAAATAGGAACGGCCCCTTTGGTGGCTTATCACTTCGGAGTTTTCAACCCCTGCGCCTTGTTGGCAAACTTCTTTCTTATACCCCTTGCCACCCTAACCATTATCCTCACCATCCTCGCCCTGACAACAATATGGTTTCCGTGGCTATCCGACCTATTTGTCATGGCCCTTTCGTTCGTGGTAAAAACCATGAACCACCTACTTCAATTAGTCACAGAAATACCATACAGCCACCTCAATTTTGAGCCTTTTAGTGTGGTTTTGACACTATTTATTTACATACTCATGGGATTTGCATTTATTTTATATATAAAATATCTTAAAATGCATTGTATTATCAAATAATTGTGTACTTTTGTAACCATAAAACAAAAAAAACAATATTAGTACTAAACAACAAATTCATTATGACAAGTAACAACATTCCTCAAGTCAAGCTCGGCATCGTAGCCGTTAGCCGTGATTGTTTCCCCATTGCGTTGTCAACACAGCGTCGTGAGAACATCGTTAAAGCCTACAAAGGCGAAGTTTTCAACTGCCAGACAACAGTAGAGAACGAACAAGATATGCTCAAGGCCATTGAAGAAGTAAAAACTGCAGGTTGCAACGCATTGGTTGTATTCCTCGGCAACTTCGGTCCTGAGACTCCTGAAACTTTGATTGCTAAGAACTTCGACGGTCCTTGCATGTTTGTCGCAGCAGCAGAAGGCGACGGCGACATGATCAACGGCCGTGGTGATGCTTACTGCGGTATGCTCAACTGCTCTTACAACCTTGGCATGCGCCACCTCAAGGGCTATATCCCTGAGTATCCTGTAGGTACAGCAGAGGAAGTGGCTCAGATGATGGCAGAGTTTGTTCCCATAGCTCGCGTCATCCTTGGTCTCAAGGGCTTGAAGATTATCACCTTCGGTCCTCGTCCTCAGGACTTCTTCGCCTGCAACGCTCCTATCAAGGGCTTGTATGAACTCGGCGTAGAGGTTGAGGAGAACTCAGAGCTCGACCTGCTCGTAGCTTACAAGAAGCACGAGAACGACCCACGCATCGACGCTGTATGCGAGGATATGGCAAAGGAGATGGGCGAAGGCTGCTACTATCCTACTCTGAGCCGCCGTCTGGCACAGTTCGAACTCACCCTGCTCGACTGGGCAGAGGAGCACAAGGGTTCACGCCAGTATGTGGCATTTGCCGACAAGTGCTGGCCTGCATTCCCAAGCCAGTTCGGTTTCGAGCCTTGCTACGTAAACAGCCGTCTCGTAAGCCGCGGTATTCCTGTTGCCTGCGAGGTTGACATCTACGGTGCTCTCTCTGAGTACATCGGTATATGTGCAAGCGACGATACCGTCACTCTGCTCGACATCAACAACTCAGTGCCTAAGTACATCTACGATGAGGACATCATCGGCAAGTATGGCTACAAGCTCACCGACACCTTCATGGGCTTCCACTGTGGTAACACTCCTCAGTGCAAGATGTGCTCCAACCGCAAGATCAAGTATCAGCTCATCCAGAACCGTCTGCTCGAGAACGGTGGCGAGCCTGACTTCACACGCGGTACTCTCGAGGGCGACATCGCAGCCAGCGACATCACATTCTATCGCTTGCAGTGCGACTCTCAGGGCAATCTCCGCTCTTACATCGCCGAGGGTGAAGTGCTCGATGTTCCCACACGTTCGTTCGGTGGTATCGGTATCTTCGCAATCCCCGAGATGGGACGCTTCTATCGTCACGTCCTCATCCAGAAGGGTTATCCTCACCACGGAGCCGTTGCCTTCGACCACGTCGGCAAGACCCTCTTCGAGGTATTCAAGTATCTCGGCGTGAAGGATATCGCTTACAACCAGCCTAAGTCTCTGCCTTATCCCACAGAGAATCCATGGGCATAATACGAAAGTAACATTTCCCAAATAAAATCAGCAACGGCTGCCTCCATATCGGATGGCAGCCGTTTTCTTTATTTCCAATCTTTAAGCCCACATCTACAGAAAGGCCTATAAAACAAAAATCATTTCTATATTTGGAAACGTCCCAGACAATAGTCATTTGGTTTCACATCAATATAACCACCTTTTCCACGCACATACTCCATCAACTGACTGAAGGTATGGTTCATGCTGAGCAAAGCAGGATTGCCAACCATAATCATATTCAACCGAGCACGAGTCATAGCCACATTGAGTTTGCGGTCGATAATCACGCCATTCTCTTCAAAAACATTATTGGTCAAGAAGTTGAGTTGATAGGGCTGATGAACAGTAAAACCATAAACGATATAATCGCGTTGACTACCTTGATAACGTTCCACCGTATCGATGGTAATATCGTGAAGGACGGAGATACCGTACTGATCGATTGCATTACGCACAGTTGAAATTTGGTTTCTATAGGGTACGATGACGCCAACAGTCGCTTCTGTAGAAAACGAATGTTCCGTCAGTTTATAGATCTGAAAAACCGTTGCAGCAATCATCCGTGCCTCAATAGCATTTGTTTTTACCGATGGAGACAGACGTGGACGTTCTGCTGCCACGAAAGCGATACGATGTGTTGCCAACATCTTGACAATACCATTATCGGAGTTCACTTGGAGCTGTGGCAACAACTGATGGCCGAGCGGCACTACATCGAGTTTGTCACCATAGAAGGCATGGTTTGGAAAATCGGCAATATCCCGATGCATACGTCCCTGTTTGGTAAGCATATAGACAAATCGTGAATCATAACCATCTGCGGTCTTGAAATGAGCCAGCAAGCGTTCAAACAACGAATTACGACAGTCTGTGAGATGAATATCATGTAGTATGGTTTCGCTGACAGCCGACTCTCTTTCCGATTGTTGCACAACAGCGGGCAACTGTTTGTGGTCACCAATCATTACGATGCGATCTATAGCTTCCTTAGGACCATCATGCGCACTTAGCAATCCTATGAGATGTGGTTCGAGAATCTGTGACGATTCGTCGATAATGGCCAGCGAGAAATGTTTGAGAGAGAAGATAGACAGACTGGCGTTAAATGCCGCTGTTGTACCACAGAACACCCTTGTAGTATCTATCAACCGTTTGACAGCATTTCCTGTTTTCTCCTTGACTTTATTGCTGAGCAGATAATCACAATACTCTTTGGCGCAAGAGAGTTCACTACCAATACGTATAAAATCGAAATCAGCATTCTCTTCACGTATTTCCACCAGTTTGCTGCATATCTCATCAACCGCTCTATTGGTATATGACAACAACAGCACGCTGGTACCTTCTTCCAACAATTCTTCCTTGAGGAGATTGACGAGTCCATAGGAAGTTTTTCCAGTTCCTGGCGGTCCGATAATCAAGAAGAGGTCGCGTGCTTGCTTTGCACGAAGAGTCAAGGTATTGAAGTTACCATAGTTGCCTTTCAACACACACGAAGTATCAATCTTAGGATCGCGTTGCAATAGAATCAGATCACGCCGACTTTTGGTCGCAGAAAGAAAACTATGCATACCGCTATATAATGCATTGGAAGATGATTCAAACATATCATGTTCTATCGCCCACCAATCATCTTGATGGTCATCAAAGATTCTGGGATTCTGGGCATAACGAAGTCGAAGACGTATCTGTTGCTCACCAATATCCTCGATGTTCGCCCTGATAATCATCTGCTGGCAGGCATCAGGCACCTGTTCTTTCTCATAACGATAGAGAATAACGATATCGCCCACACGGAAATTGGTTGCATCAGCCGACTCCGTGTCGTTGAACTTGAAAGTGACACTACAAACACCTATTTGATTACTCTCCATACTATCGATACTGAGGCTATCAAAAATATTTCCTGCCGCCTTTTTATCTTCAAGAGTGGCATGCCAGATATTGGCAAACCCAGAGTCCTCCTTTTCTCGGTTACCCACTTTTGAGAGGAGAGTCTCATTCTCGATAAATCGCATGAATCGAAGATAGTAAGCACGTTCAAGATCTGTAGCTCGTCCGATGGGATCAAGCAAGTCCGATAGTTCTTGCCGTGTATATCTCTCCCACAATCCTGTAGTCGACTTTTTGCTGTTTAGCTTATCGGGGGTGAGTTGGGTTAGGATATCCATACCTTCTTGGGCATACATAATTTCCGACCATGCGATCATATTACGTATCTTAATGGCACGCAACAGCAGTTCGGGACTTTGCGGTACCATGAGCAGACCTTTTTCATACTTGGAATAGAGCAGCATCAGATGTTTGAGTTGTTCGGCATATTTATTGAACTGATACTGAAAAAGTGCACGATACAGGATAATCTGTACAGCATGGCATTCACGAGCTCGTGGCACATCGGGATCATAACCAGGAGTATTATAGCCAACAAACTCGCCTTTTCCTGATTTCTGCTCTATAATGGTATATGTCCCATCCTTTTCATAGAGCAGGTCGAAACGACCTTGTATGCCGAGCACATCGCTGAAGAAAGTCGGTTCGAGCATGACATCATTACTGTTATATTCACCAATAGCCTGAGGCAAATCATGCCCAATGAGTTTATCGATATTCCGCTGTTGCACGGCAGCATCATTTTTAAACTGTGCGAAACCCTGCCTAACCTCGCTACAGGCTATCAGCGCCAACACATTATCTTTAACGAACTCACGGACACTCTCATCAACAGACACATGGCGACCATGAATGGTATCGTCAAGCATACGACCAGCCAGAAGGCCGAGATGGATGGCAAGTGTATTAGACTGTGGTTTGATTTTATTGATGAGGTTGACGACAGCCGACTCTGCATAAGTGGTGAAACAGTTGGCAATATTGGTGATATTGACCAGATAGTCAGGTTCTAGGATTATTAATTCTGGATAATATATTTTACCCCTATCGTCCTTACGGAGACGCACCAGATTGAGCTGTGCTCCATCCCATAAAGCATCTTTCAAATAGCCCCAATCAAACTTTCCCTCACGCGTCAATATTCTATTGTCTTTACCATAGCAAATCTTCAGCGTACTGTTGTTCATCTCTTCCGTTGCCCAGATATAATCATCGTCCCACCGTTCGACAACTACACGCATGACACGCTCATCGAATTTTCCCCAAGTGGTTTTTCTGTCAGCAATGGGGAAATACCGCTTTAACGATTCCGGCAACGGTTTCTTTCCACAGATATGATAGACCAACAATGCAGTTGCCTTGAGGTTATGAGGAAAAGCATCTGCCAGCTTCGACTCCGTAAGAATGCCCTTTCTGTTATATTCAGGGAAGAGTTCTTTTCGCGTCAACTGTATGAGCGATGCCACCCGATATGGTATCTGATATTCCTTGATACAATAGTCTAATTTTGCAAATGCTCCCACAAAGGCGATGCGGCAGTCAGCAATGCCCTGTTCCACAACACGTCGGAACACATCTCTGACCATATCATATCTGACATTGACGGGATCGGTAGTGGTGCATGCCTTTTCTAGCAGCAGATAGAACGATGAAGCAGTATCCGGACCTATGGTTTTTACTGCTGTATGGTTTTGCCCTACCTTTCGTTCCCATTTTTTCTGACTATATACCTTATATTTCATAATTTTGGCATTTCTTTCATATCCTTCGACGTGCAAAGATACAAAATCTATCTCACACGTCCTACAAATTGACAGGATATCATGACACAAGGAAACAAAAACGAAATAGAAAAGGTAGCCTTTCGCTTGGTTGTTTCAAAAGAATTGCTTATTTTTGCAAACACATCACAAAATCCCCCTAAGGATGTAATAGATTATCTACTAAAACAAACTACATAAACAAAATGACAAACAAGAAAAACATTTACCCATCCGGTGTCTTTAAGTGCATCATCATGGTCACACTGTTTCTGACCACTATAACAGTTGAAGCCAAAAAGAAAGCCACACCAGCCACATGGCCTGACGGAACTGTCATGGACGCATGGTTTACAAACAAAACAAAGATCAATCCGGAAACACTCGGCAGACAGTATATGGTTACTGACTACGGCGTGAACAACGACAGTACTATCGTACAAACAACAGCCTTGCAAAAGGTCATAGACAAGGCCGCCAAGGAAGGAGGCGGTGTGGTAGTTGTACCTGAGGGCACATTCCTCACCGGCGCTCTTTTTTTCCGTCAAGGCACACATCTGCATATAAAACAAGGAGGAAAGTTGAAAGGTTCAGACAACATCATCGATTTCCCTGTACTGACCACCCGCATAGAAGGAGAAACCTGCAAATACTTCCCTGCCCTCATCAATGCTGACGGACTCGACGGTTTCACTATCACAGGTAACGGCACTATCGACGGTAATGGTCTGCGCTACTGGCAGGCATTCTGGACACGTCGTTCATGGAATGCCAAATGCACCAACAAGGATGAGCAACGCCCACGACTGACCTATCTATCCAACTGCCGCAACGTTACCATTCAGGATGTGCGACTTATCAATAGTCCCTTCTGGACCAACCACATCTACAAAAGCGACCACGTGCGCTACCTCGATTGTTATATCTATGCTCCTACAAGTGGCATCTATCCTCCAGATCCGAAACGCGGTGCCCCCAGTTCAGACGCCATTGACATTGATGCCTGTACCGATATTTTAGTTAGCGGTTGCTATATGAATGTGTGTGACGATGCCGTGGTATTGAAAGGCGGAAAGGGAACATGGGCCGACCGTGACTCCACCAACGGTCCATGTGAACGCATTCTTATAGAAGACTGCCACTATGGTACTGTTCATGGATGTCTGACGCTAGGATCAGAATCTCTCCACGACCGCAACATCATACTGCGCCGTTGCCATACCGACAATGCCAACCGCGTGCTGTGGCTCAAGATGCGACTCGACACTCCTCAGCACTATGAATATGTGACGGTAGAAGACATTACAGGCTATTGCCGTCGGTTCCTATTCATCCACCCATGGACACAGTTCTTCCAAAAAGGAGACCGTGATCTGCCTCCATCCCGATGCAACAACATCTCCATGCAACGCATAAAGGTAGAAACACCAGATATGTTCGATGTGAAGCCATCCGACAAATACATCCTTGATGATTTCACATTTGACGGGAAACCCATGACATTCTAACAAAAAAACGACGGATGACCTATGACAGAAACAGCGGTCATCCGTCTTTCTTTTAAGAAAACCGTCATATCATCTACTGACTCAAGAAACCAAAGACAATGCAACAACAATACCACTTTGCCGTTGACCTCGGAGCAACAAGCGGACGCACCATCATAGGCGCCATTGCCAACGGCAAGCTACAACAAGAGGAACTGACACGCTTCGACAATCCGCTCATCACCACTGGCGGACATGTCTATTGGGACATCTTCGCCCTTTATCAGGAAATCATCAAGGGACTCACAACTGCTGCCAAACGACAACTCAACATCGTCAGCATAGGCATCGACACATGGGGTGTGGATTTCGTACTCGTGGGCGAAGATGATGCCATCATGCGCAATCCCCTATCCTATCGCGATCCATATACTATAGGACGCATGGAAGAATACTTGGAGCAAGTGTGCAGCAGACAACAAGTATATGGGACAACAGGAACACAATTCATGAATTTCAACTCGTTGTTCCAACTCTATGCCATGCGACAGGAAGGCAATGTAGCGCTAAGTCACGCCAAAAAGATTCTCTTCATTCCAGATGCCCTAACATGGATGTTGACAGGAACAAACATCTGTGAACGTACCATCGCATCGACATCACAAATGTTGAACCCAAGGACTGGAGACCTCGACCCCGCACTGTTAGAAACTGTGGCATTACAACGTAATCAGTTTGGCGACATCGTAGAACCAGGCACTATCGTAGGCCATTTGACAGAAGAGGTACAGCACCTCACTGGACTGGGATCCATACCCGTAGTGGCAGTAGCTGGACATGATACCGCCAGTGCCGTGGCAGCCGTACCTGCCACTGACAAGCACTTTGCCTATCTTTCCAGCGGTACCTGGAGTCTGATGGGTATAGAAACACCAGAGGCCATCATCAACGAACAAAGTCAGGCATACAACTTCACCAATGAAGGCGGTATAGAACATACGACACGTTTCCTCAAAAACATCTGTGGCATGTGGCTCTACGAACGCTGCAGAAAGGAATGGGATGAAGAGGTCAGACAGATGGGGCACGCCCAACTGCAGGCATTGGCCATGAAAGAGACACCGTTCCGTTCGCTCATCAATCCCGACGACAACTCGTTTGCCAACCCTTCAAGTATGACCACAGCCATACAGGAGTATTGCCACAACACCAACCAGCCCATACCGCAAACCCCAGCAGAGATCTGCCGTTGTATCTTCGATTCTCTGGCACTTCGCTACCGACAGGTATTCGGATGGCTGAAAGACTTTGCGACAAGTCCTATCCACGTGCTCCACATCATCGGCGGAGGATCACTCAACAAGCATCTGAATCAGATGACAGCCAATGCCATAGGCATTCCCGTTATAGCAGGACCGCAGGAAGGTACAGCCATCGGCAACATCATGATGCAAGCCCAAGCAACAGGAGGTGTGACTACTATCTGGGAGATGAGACGCATCATAGCCGATTCCATCGAGATGCAACGCTACGAACCTAAAGACAAAGACGCATGGGATGCCGCATACTCGAAATTCTTGAAAATTACAAAACAACAATAATAAAACTAACAAAACAATGAAAACAGATCTGATAGAAAAGGCTTATGCCGTAGCGAAAGAGCGCTACGCTGCCATCGGTGTAGATACAGACGAGGCTATTGCACTACTCGAAAAGCAACAGATTTCACTACATTGCTGGCAAGCTGACGATGTAGTGGGATTTGAGCGCAACGATGCCTTGAGCGGTGGCATACAGACCACGGGAAACTATCCAGGAAGAGCCCGAAACATTGACGAGGTCAGAAAGGACATCGAATTTGTAAAAACCCTGATAGCAGGAAACCATCGTCTCAACCTCCATGAAATCTATGGTGACTTCGGTGGAAAGTTCGTTGACCGTGACCAATGCGGTGTAGAACATTTCCAGAGTTGGATAGACTGGGCAAAAGCCAACAATATGAAGCTCGACTTCAACTCCACATCATTCTCACATCCCAAGAGCGGCAGTCTCTCGCTGTCTAACCCCGACCAAGCCATTCGCGACTTCTGGATAGAGCACACCAAGCGCTGTCGCCGTATTGCCGATGCCATGGGCAAGGCACAGGGCGACCCCTGCATCATGAACATCTGGGTTCATGACGGTAGCAAGGATGTTCCTGTACAGCGTAAGAAATACCGTGAACTGTTGGCTGACTCGCTCGACCAAATCATGGCAGAGAAACTCGATGGAGTGAAAAACTGCTTCGAAGCCAAACTCTTCGGTATCGGACTGGAATCATATACTGTAGGATCACACGACTTCTATACCGCCTACTGTGCTACCCGCAAACAGATGTACACCCTCGACACCGGTCACTACGAACAGACCGAGAACGTTAGCGACTTTGTATCGACCCTTCTCATGTACGTGCCCGAACTGATGCTCCATGTCAGCCGTCCTGTACGTTGGGATTCAGACCACGTGACCATCATGAACGATCAGACGCTCGACCTCTTCAAAGAACTGGTTCGCTCAGACGCGCTCGACCGTGCACACGTCGGCCTCGACTATTTCGATGCCTCCATCAATCGCATCGGCGCCTATATCGTAGGCACTCGCGCCACACAGAAATGTATTCTCCAGGCACTGCTTGAACCCAAAGCCCTGCTCCGTGAGTATGAAGACAACGGCCAGTACTTCGAGCGCCTTGCCCTGATGGAAGAAGCCAAATCAATGCCTTTTGGTGCAGTATTCGACTATTTCAACATGAAGAACAACGTGCCCGTAGGTGAAGAGTATATGGCCTGCGTGCAACAATACGAGAAAGACGTGACATCAAAACGCTGATATTTGTCACAGAGATAACACGAAAAATCACCCCAAACCGCCTCCCCCTGCATCAGAGTGAGGCGGTTTCACCTTATTTATATAGGCTGTTTTTGAAGAATACCACAAACATGGTATGCGGAATGCCCCATATAGGGTATTTCGGGTATGCAGATTTCGCCGTACCTTTGCAACGTCAATCAGACAAACAGGATGAAGCGACAGCATAACATTCCATCACCTGTTACAGAGAACGACACAAAATAAAAAACAATATAAACACAAAATAAAAAAGAAAGGAAACAAGTTATGAGCAACAACAAGAAACTTCACTTCGAGACACTCCAACTGCATGTAGGTCAAGAGCAACCCGATCCAGCAACCGATGCACGTGCCGTACCCATCTACCAGACTACATCATACGTGTTCCGCAACTCACAACATGCTGCCGACCGTTTCGGTCTGCGTGACGCAGGAAACATCTACGGCCGACTGACCAATTCAACCCAAGGAGTCTTCGAAGACCGCGTTGCCGCATTGGAAGGCGGTGTGGCAGGACTGGCTGTAGCCAGTGGAGCAGCTGCCGTAACCTACGCACTGCAAAACATCGTATTGAACGGTGACCACATCGTTGCTGCCGATAACCTCTATGGTGGTTCGTTCAATCTCATCACCCATACACTTGCCAACCAAGGTGTGACAAACACGATTGTCAATGTAAACGACCTTGATGCACTTGAAGCTGCCATTCAGCCCAATACCAAGGCAGTATATGCCGAAACCTTTGGCAACCCCAATGCCGATGTCACCAATATCGAAGCAGTAGCAGAAGTGGCACACCGCCATAACATCCCCCTCATCATTGACAACACCTTCGGCACCCCATACCTCATCCGTCCTATCGAACATGGAGCCGACATCGTCGTTCACTCAGCCACCAAATTCATCGGTGGACATGGTTCAAGTCTTGGCGGCGTGATCGTTGACGGTGGAAAATTCGACTGGAAAGCCAATGCCGATAAATATCCCACACTGGCCAAGCCGGATCCCTCATACCATGGTGCAGTATTTGCTGATGTTGCAGGAGCAGCAGCCTTCGTCACCCGCATCCGTGCCGTCATCCTTCGTGACACCGGTGCCACGATCTCTCCCTTCAATGCCTTCATCCTGTTGCAAGGTCTGGAGACGCTGAGTCTGCGCGTAGAACGCCATGTAGAGAACGCGCTGAAAGTGGTAGAATTCCTCAGCAAGCATCCCAAGGTGGCTAAGGTCAACCATCCTTCGCTCGCCTCACACCCCGACCACGAGCTCTACAAGCGCTATTTCCCTCAAGGCGGCGGCAGCATCTTCACCTTCGAGATTAAGGGTGACGAGAAAGACGCATGGAAGTTTATCGACTCACTGGAGATTTTCTCCCTCCTCGCCAACGTTGCCGACGTGAAGAGTCTGGTCATCCACCCCTATACCACCACACACTCACAGATGAGTCCCGAAGAACTGGCACAGCAGCACATCACCCCCAGCACCATCCGCTTGAGCATCGGTACAGAACATATCGACGACATCATCGACGACCTATCCCATGCATTCGACAAAATATAAACCGTAAATTCTAAATAACTATGGCAAGAATCGCAAAACAACTGACCGAACTGATCGGCCATACCCCATTACTCGAACTCACTAAGTTCTCTGCTTCCCATGGACTGCAGACCCCCATCATTGCCAAGGTGGAATATTTCAATCCTGGCGGCAGTGTAAAAGACCGCATCGCATTGGCGATGATAGAAGATGCCGAACAGCGGGGAATCCTCAAACCCGGTGCAACCATCATCGAGCCGACCAGTGGCAATACTGGTGTAGGCCTTGCATTGGTATCGGCAGTAAAAGGCTACAAACTGATCCTCACCATGCCCGAAACAATGAGCATCGAACGCCGCAATCTGGTGAAGGCATACGGAGCCGAGGTTCGGCTGACCAGTGGCAAGGACGGTATGGCAGGAGCCATCAAGGCCGCCGAAGAACTGCGCGACAGCATACCAGGCAGTGTCATCCTGCAGCAGTTTGAAAACGGTGCCAATCCAGCACGCCACTATGCCACAACCGGTCCTGAAATCTGGCAGGACACCGATGGAAAGGTAGATATCTTCGTAGCCGGTGTAGGCACAGGAGGAACCGTCAGCGGTATTGCCAAATACCTCAAGGAGCAGAATCCCAACGTAAAGATTGTTGCCGTAGAGCCCCTCTCTTCGCCTGTTCTCAACGGTGGTCAGAGCGGTCCACATAAGATTCAAGGCATTGGTGCAGGTTTCGTGCCCAAGACCTATGATGCCTCGCTGATAGACGAAGTGCTCGACATCGACAACGACGATGCCATCCGCACAGGTCGCGAACTGGCACAGCAGGACGGTCTTCTGGTAGGCATTTCTTCTGGAGCAGCAGCCTATGCCGCCTCGGTATTGGCCAAGCGCCCGGAGAACGCAGGGAAAACCATTGTCACCCTATTGCCCGATACCGGTGAACGATACCTCTCTACTGTGCTCTATGCTTTCGACGAATACCCACTATAAGCTTCATATTGACGTTATTTGATAAAAAAGAATAATAAAATTTTGTAATGTAACCTATTTTGGTTATCTTTGTGGCTGAATAACTATAAAGATATTCTCAGCAACAGATGCAAAGAAAACCAAACAAAAGGTTCATATATACATTGGTAGCCATAGTCCTTTTCAGCACTATGGCTGCCAATGCTTCGTCTCCCAACAATCATACAAGAACATACACCAACGAACATCCGCTGATCTATGAAGACTGTTGGGATATGTACCCCTACTCCTTTCTTAACGAGCAGGGCAAGCCCGACGGCTACAACATCGAGGTCATTAAGATGATCTTTGAGAAGCTCAAAATCCCTTATACCATTGTATTAAAGCCAGCCACACAAAACCAGGCAGACCTCAACCATGACAATGCCGACCTTATCGTCGTCAGATCAACAGGATTCTTCAGTCGCTTCGGCCATTATAGCCGCAACTCCATATCACTCATCACCATGAGTCTGGCAACACCAATCGACAAACCCGTCAACATCCATACGTTCAGCGACCTGAGTAAGCAGCGGGTCACTGTCCTCGACAGCGGTATGGTGCATCGCCTGATGATTGACTACGAATGGGGAGCGAATGCCATCCCCGTGAAAGACATCAACGAGGCCATTCTCAGAGTGAGCGATACCGAACAGGGGCAGGTCATCTGGTACAAGCCGTCGCTGGAGTATCTGAAGCGGACGTACGACCTCGACAACATCCAGATTACCGATGTCGATATCCCCCTGGGTGAGGCGCGTTTTGTATCCCACAACCAGCAATTACTAAACCAGATAGACAGTGTCTATACCCTGCTCAATTCCGAAGACCGCTTCGAACCGCTGCAGAACAAATGGTTCTACCCCGATCGTGGCGAATGGCAGATGCCGGCATGGGCATGGTGGCTGATGGGCATTGCCACACTGCTGACCATACCATTGCTGTATAGCCTATACTACTTCCGTCGCAAAGACAGGCAGCTTGCCAAGTCCTACGACTTGCAGAACCAGCGTATGTCGCTGATTCTTGAAGCCAGCGGCGTAAGAATGTGGACCTACAACGTCCACACCAAGTCCTTCAACTGGTATGATCGCGACAGCATGAACTATATCACCTATCCTGCTGAAAAATTCTCTCACCGCTACTACCCTGGCGACTTCAACCGTCTGATGCGTGTCATCGAGCAACTCATAGACGGGAGCATCACCGACGAACAGGTATCGCTTGACATCAAGGCGATGGATGCCGAAACAGGCGACAATCAGGAACACGACTTCCAGATACAGCTCTCCGTCCTGCAGCGCAACAAGAAAGGCAACCCTATTGTCATTCTTGGCACGAAGAAAGATATTACCGACGAACTCCGCATGGAGCAGGATGCCGAAGAGCGACTCATTCGCTACAAGACCATCTTCGACAGTTCGACGATCGGCATCATCGTGTTCAACGCAGAAGGACAGCTCACCAATATCAACGAAAAGGCATGCAGCCTCTTCCAGTGCGACAAGAAAGACATCATCCGCCAGTCGCCCTCTTTCCGTACACTTTTCGAACTCGAAGAGGATCACATCGAAGCGTTGGACGGTGTATCGATGTGTCGAAAGGTGGACTTCGACAATCATCTCACCAGCAAGGAGCTGGGCCATATCATCAACCAGAGCGGCACACAGATCTTTGAGATTCACATGATGGTGGCTTGCGACGAAGCCAACGAGCACGCCAACAATCTGTTGGTGGTCGTAGAGGACATCCGCCAGCACATCGAGATCAAGAAGCAATGGAAAGATAAATTGGCAAGGAAACGAGACCTGCAGCATCAGCTCGACAACTATATCGACCATACCAACTACCTCTTGAAGGTCAGCGGCATGCGCATAGTGCACTATTCTCCAGAAACCCATACGCTGTGTGTCAAAGACAATCTCAGCCATGTGCAGTACGAACTGACCCAGACCCGTTGCATGACATTGGTTCACGAGCGTTCGCAGAAACGCGTCATGCACCTGTTGAGCAAGATGGACAACCGTTCGCAGGAACCTTTCTGCATGGAGGTGATGACCGTCATCCGTTCGGGCGAGAACCCGTTGTGGCTCAGATTCTGCATGACACCTGTTCATGATGATATTGAAGAGAAAGACGCCTATTTTGGCATCTGCTACGACATCAGCGAACTGAAAGCCAACCAACTGCGTCTGGACGAAGCCTACAGCACCGCTCGCGAGATTGAGCATGCCAAAAACAGCTTCCTCAAGAATATGTGTTACGAGATACGCACACCGCTGACCGCCGTTGTGGGATTTGCCGAAATGCTCTCTACCGACATCACCCCAGAGGACGAGCATGTATTCACCAAAGAGATACTCGACAATTCCGACCACCTCCTGCGACTGATAGACGAGATACTCTTCTACTCGCGCATCGACTCCGACATGGTGAAGATCACCCCGACACCCACTGAGTTTACCGAACTCTTCAAGACAAACTGTCAGCGGGGATGGGACATGGCACACCCCAACGGTGTCAATTTCATCATGGAAATACCCTACGACCAACTGGTTCTCAATATCGACGGCAACAACATAGCCCATCTGCTCACATCGCTCATCAGCAATGCCGCCTTCAACACGAAGCACGGTTTTGTCAGAGTGCGTTTCGACTATATCGGTCGCCGTCTCATCATCTCCGTAGAAGACACCAGCGACGGCATCAGCGACCGCGAGCTCCAACTCATCAAGCAGCATACCGGCGGCAGCATCGACGAGCGCATCGGCATCAGTCTGCCCGTCTGCAAGCAACTGGCAGAGATGATGAACGGAACACTGGAAATCAGTTCTGAATCAGGACAGGGCACCATCGTATGGGTCAGCATTCCCTGTCAGGCATCACTTATCAAACGTAAGAAGTTCATTTAACCATGAAAGTTAGTTTTCTGAGACATATCATGACATTGATTGCTGCCCTGCTGACCGTCAGCACGGCATGGGGAGACGCACCGCGCCAGAAGACACAGTACCAGCGCAGATACGACGCTGCCCACCCCGTCATCATTGTGGGCGACTGGGACAAGCCGCCCTATGAATTCCAAGACGACACGGGCAGGCCTGCCGGCACCAATGTTGAGATCATGACAGAAATATTAGACCAACTCGACATCCCTTATAAATTCGTACTGAAAGAGTGGGCCAATGCCCTCAAGACCTTCGAACGTGGCGATGCAGACCTGATTTTTGCCAATGTCGGACGCTACAGGAAACCGCCTTTTTGCTATACCCGCAACATCATCAACTACAACCGCATCGTGGCAGTCACCTGCGGCACAACATCGTCCAACAGTTCACTCAAAGAACTGGTGGAAGCCGGTACGGTATTGAAACCAGCCGACTATACGGAACATTATTTTCTTGAAGAAGACTCATCCTATCTCAGCCAATTGGAATTTCAGTCGCCCACGACAGCCCTTATGGGCGTATTGGCACACGACTTCAAATACTACGTATGGGGTGAAGAACCGCTGAAATGGAAAATCAGACAACTCAATATGGACAAGTCGGGACTCATCCTCAACGATGTGGGCATACCCGTCAGCGAGATCCACGTCATCGGACGCGATACGAAACTCATCGCAGACATCGACTATGTCTATTCCCAACTGAAACAGCACGGACGGGTGGCACTCATCAACGACAAATGGCTGCATCCAGAGCGCATCCGTAAGAAAACCATCCCCATGTGGGGGTATCTGATGATTGGCGCGGTGATGTTTGCCCTGATGTGCTATATGGGCACCCGCATAGCGAGAGGGAGGGTGCGCGCCAAGAGCCAGCGCAACAGCGAACTCGATGCCATGATGACGCGTGCCCTGCAGATGGGCTACCACTACGTATTTCAGTACGACCTTACCTCGCGCATACTGGTCAATCAGTACGGCAGTCTGCTGCCCGACGAGGGTATGTCGTGGTTCGACTTCAGCCAGCGCCTCCACCCTGCCGAACGCAACAACTGGGTGAGACGGCTCGAACAGCTGAGAGACGGCAGCATGGACAAACACGTGGAACTGAGTGGACGATGGAATGCCGGCACTAAAGACAAGCCGATATGGAAACACCTGCGCGGCCACTTCGCCGTCGAGCAGGATGCCTACGGACAGCCAGTAAACATCTATGCCACCATAGTCGATAAGACCCACAACGTAGGACTGATCCACGAAGCCAACAAGATGGAGCGGAAGTTCCTGCAGTTTTTCCAATTCTCAAAGGTGGCCATGGCAGTCTATAACCAAAACGGATGGATAGAAAACAGCAACGAAGAGATGAAACGCATCTGTAAAGCTGATGCGAAAAACGCACGATTGCTGCAGAAGACTTCACTTTTCGACATGCCGATGTTTGCCGACGCCTTCAACGAGAGTCGCCACGACCCCATCTTCCTCTGCCACCTTGCCCCCGCAGACAGCGACCAGGGTCGCGAGGCATGCGTGGAATACAACGTCGTCCCACTCTTCGACTACTTCGGCCGTGTCTCCAACTACCTCCTCATGGCTTACGACATGAAAGCCCAGAGCGACACCTACCACCATCTCATCATGTGTCAGCACGAATGTGATACGCTCCAGCGATACATCGACTATAACGAGAAGCGACTGAAATTCATGTTGAATCACTCCGACTGGACGATGTGGGATCTCGATCTACGCAATAAGATGATCTACTATTCCCACACGCTGAAACATGCAGACTACGTCATCGAGTTTGAGAAATACCTCAGACAGCTGCCCCCGGAACTCTACGACGAATACAAGATCAGCGACGAGAGCATCGGCCTCTTCCAAGGACCATTCCACGTGAAGCGGCAGCTCAACTCCTCCGCATTCAGCAAAGGTCCGTGCGCCCACGACATCTACGGTCGCTTGCGCAAAGGCGACGACGGATCCACTTTGGGCTACAGCGGCATGCTCCACGACATCACCAGACTGGAGAATATCAAGAAAGAAGTGGTCGAGATCAGCGAGAAAACCAAGAACAGCGCCCAGCAGAAGAGCGTCTTCCTCGCCCAGATGACCCACGAACTGCGCACGCCCCTCAACTCCATTGTAGGCTTCTCCGACATGCTGAAATATGCAGAATCAGCCGGGGAGCGTGAACGCTTTATCCACATCATCCGCACCCATTGCGACATCCTGGTGCGTCTCATCAACGGCATCCTCGAAGCCTCCACCATCAACGACAACCCGATGGACGTCAAGCCCGCCGAAGTTGACTTTGCCGAAGAGTTTGAATACCTCTGTCAGTCCATCGAGATCCGCGTGCAGCGCCACCATCTGCGCTTTGTCACCTCCAAACCCCTGAAGAAGCTCAGAGTATCGATCGACATCGGTCGCGTGCGCCAGATATTCAGCAATTTTGTGAGCAACGCATTGAAATACACGAAGAAGGGCAGCATCTGGGTAGGCTATCGCCTGGAGAAGCGCAACGGTCAGATGGGCATCTATGCCTTCTGCGAAGACACCGGAACGGGCATACCCCACGACAAGCAAAAAGCAGTTTTCGATCGTTTCGTCAAGCTCAACGAGTTTGTGCAGGGCACAGGCCTCGGCCTCTCCATCTGTAAGTCCATCGTCACCGCCTGCCATGGCGACATCGGCGTAGAGAGCGAAGTGGATAATGGTTCTAAATTCTGGTTCTGGATTCCTGTGGAGGTTATTGAAAAGGAATAGAGGTAAGGGCGCTTCACCCCGTTCTCATATACCAAAGTTATAGTTTTTCACAATATTTCAACCACTCGACCACGTATCCACGTAACTTACTAACATAGAGATTATTATAGAGCAGTAGATTATTAGATTATCGGCCACACATACAAGCAAACTCTTTGTCAACATCAATCCCATGTGTTGGCAATATCTTTTGCCAAACGTTAGACAATACACTTGCTAAACGTTGGAAAACACCTTTATCAACGTTGGAAAACACCTTTATCAAACGTTAGATAACACCTTTATCAAACGTTAGATAACACCTTTATCAAACGTTGGATAATATTTTTATCAAACGTTGAATAATACCTTTATCAAACGTTGGATAATATTTTTATCAGGCATCGGCAAAAGTCCTGATAAACATGGGCAAGATATTCTCTGGTGGTCGAAGTGTGGTCGAAACACGTAAATATAAAGTCATCGACCACCGCTTAAAGCATTGCGCAATAGCGCATTATGCCTCAGCGGTGGTCGAGTGGTCGAATATTTTTGAAAATCATAAATAAACCTCATCAGACGCTGCACCACATTGGCTACAGCAACTGATGAGGTATCATCCAATATCAGCATTGGACAGTGTGGACTTATGGGCTGGAAGTTATGCCAGCAATGCCTGTTGCAACCAATAGGTCACAATGCCTGCAAGATAGCCGACGAAGGCAATCCACGTGATGCGCTTCAAGTACCAACCAAAAGTGATTTTCTCTAAGCCCATGACAACAACACCGGCTGCAGAACCGATGATGAGCATCGAACCGCCTACTCCGGCACAGTAGGCGAGCAACTGCCAGAATATGCCGTCGATGGCCATGGCACCTGTCTCGGCTACGGGATACATACCCATACAGCCTGCTACCAGGGGCACGTTATCGACTATGCTGGAGAGGACACCGATGATGCCGTTGATGACATAATAGTTGCCGACAAAGACTTCGTTGAGTCCGGTGCCCAAGGCGGTGAGGACGCCGATCTCCTGCAGCACGGCTACTGCCATGAGGATGCCGAGGAAGAACATGATGGTGGAGAGGTCGATGCGCGACAGGAGGTCGCTGACGCGCTTTGCCATAGTGTCGTCTTCGCTAGTATTGTGATGGAAGATCTCGGTCACGGTCCACAGTACGCCGAGCACGAGGAGGATGCCCATGAACGGAGGAAGATGGGTGATGCTCTTGAAGATGGGCACAAAGACCAAACCGCCTACGCCGAGCCAGAAGATGATGTTGCGTTGCACCTTGGTGAACTGGCTGATTTCGGCGGTGACGAGGTTCTGCTCTTTATCAAACTTTCCACTCAACGAATATTGCAGGATGAAGGCGGGCACCAACATCGATACCAACGAGGGGATGAAGATTTCAGTAAGGATGCCCTGAGTGGTGATCACTCCCTTGATCCACAGCATAATGGTGGTGACGTCGCCAATGGGCGAGAATGCGCCTCCTGAGTTGGCGGAGATAATGATCAATGCGGCATAGATGAGACGCTCTTCACGCGACTGTACCAGTTTGCGGAGTACCATGATCATGACGATGGAGGTGGTGAGGTTGTCGAGGATGGCAGAGAGGAAGAAGGTGGCAATAGCCACACGCCACAGGAGTTTGCGCTTGGAGCGTGTCTTCATGATGTCGCGCACAAAATTGAATCCGCCGTTGCTATCGACTATCTCTACGATGGTCATGGCGCCCATTAGGAAGAAGAGGGTGCCTGCGGCATCGCCCAGATGGTGCTCGATCACTTCGGAGATGTGGTGGAGTACGCCGTCAGAGGCTACATCGGGATAGTATGCTCCAGGTGATACCATCAGCAGGGTCCAGCAGACCACACACATGAGCAGCGCAATGGCTGCCTTGTTGATTTTCGTCAGACTTTCAAGGGTTATACAGAGGTAGCCTGCAACAAAGGCGACGATGATGAACATTGTAATTGTACTCATTTTGATGTAATATTTATTGTTATTTATTCAAGTTTCGCAACTGAGGGAATTGATTGAAGTTAAAGAAGTTATCACTCCCTACGGTCGTTCGGGAAGTTAAGAGACAATAGCCTTTTGCCGTAAGACGTAGGACATTTGTCCCTTAACTTCTCTCTAACTTCCCTAACTTCCCTTAACTTCCCACATGCGATAGTTCAATTTTTTATTGTTTGTTGCGCCAACAGAAGGCCAGGCGGAGGGTGTTTGGGGATAGAAGTGCAACAGGGGTGCGCCCTGCAGTCCGCTGCGCATCAGCTGCCATCCGTCATAGCGTGTCTTCTTATAGTTGATATCCACGAAGTTGATTTCCTTGAATTTTCGCCATTCCACACCACGTCTATCGAGATCGCGTATGCGGTTGGCTGGCAGATTGGTCACTTCGATGCGCAGGGTGTTCTTGCCCTTGCGCAAGGCGTCGCGGCAGTCGAGCTGGAAGGGTGCTGCCCATGCACAGCCGATGAACTTGCCGTTGATATATACGCGTGCCGACTCATAGACTTCGCCCAGCGAGATGATGCAGGCCTGGGCGGCTTGCTTTCTGGTCAGGCGGAAAGCGGTCTCATAGACTCCAGTGCCCATGGTCACCGAGGCGGATTCGCCAAGCGTCTCCCAGGTCTGCGGAGTCGGCATGGTGTAGGTTTCGCTGACGCGTGGCGTCTCGTCGAGGAACGACAGGGTCCAGGGGCCGTCCAGCGGCAGGGTCTCTGTCGCTACTGTCATACCGTATTGGCCTGTTGACAGGGGACGGTCGGCAGCTGTTCCTGTTTGCAGGATGATGCTCTCTCCCGACTGAAGACAGACGACAGGAGCGTCGGCAACCATAGGCAGACGGTTCACGTCGCCCGTCATGGGATTGTAGCAGACGATGTGTTGCGTAGGTACGGAGAGACATGCTGCGTTTAAGCGACAGTCGCGGGGCGAGAGATTGACAACGAAATAGATGTAGCCGTCGTCTGTCTTTCTTCTGATCATACGCACACCGGGATTCATTCGCCATGGTTCGGGTTTGGCAAGATGCGCCATCGCCTGTCGGTCTTCACCATAAATAATATAAGGTGTGAGGTTCTGTAACAGGCTCTGAAGTCTGTCGTCAACGGTGGTACCTGTGGGGATGATGATTCCCCTGTAGCGTGTGCCGCCAGGGGTGACGAGCTGTCCGCCATCGACCTTGACCTGTGCCAGTTGGCGGTCGCTGATATAGTCGCAATCGTAGCCGAGGCTGTCGATGCGGAGGATGCTCCGGATAAACTGCGGACATTTCTCGTCCATGGTATGGATGTCGAACTGCATGAGGAGGTCTTCCCCGCCCCTGCGGTCTTTGCTCTCCGACTTAGCATCATCATTGCGAGGACCGCGGATGCGCCACATGTCATGGACGGGCAGATAGACCAGGAAATCATTGTCGGGCTGTCCCATTTGCAGGAACGACTGGCAGCGTTCGATATACTGCATCAAGAAAGGGGCATCGCGCCAAATGCTGTTGGTGGGACTCATATCGACCGATGCATAGAATTTCCATCCGGGCCATGGATCATGCTCCGGGGTGTAGCAACTGCCATGAAAGAAGATGTGGTTGATGCCGCATGAGAACATCAGGTCGATGTCAGGCTTCATCTGCGACAAGGAGGTGCGGAAGTGTTCGGTCAACCAAGTGAGCGTCTCGCTGCTGGTCAGCGGCTTTCCCATCACATGTGCTGCCGACGATGCGTATTTCAGCATCGACACATCGCTGTAGTTCTTCAGGGTCATGCCGGGGTCTCTGCGCAGTCCGCGGATGCCAAACTCGGAGCGTCCGAAACCTTCTATCTCTGGTATATCTACGGCGGCATAAAGATCGAGCAGATTGGCAGGAGAACCGTGGGCTTGGTTTCTCACCGAAACCCCATTGCGGTGTGCCCAAGCCACCCACTGCTGGGTGAAGTTCTCATAGAGCAGGTCGCTCAACGTCTCACGATAGTCGTGGAGCGCCTTATTACCGTCACCACCGTCAAGAAGTTCAGGCAGATGGTCGCGCAAGTCGTAGCCACGACGTTTGAGAAATTCGTCGAAGAGCGAAGGGGTCCAGTTGGCCTTATACACCTCATAGGAGTCGTTGAAGAAGGTATGGGGATAAGGAGTCTTGGTGTATTCAAACGCTTGGGTGAACCTATTGAGATAATGTGCCACCGCCTGACGGTCAAAATGGTCGATGACGAGTCCTTCACCACCGGGTGCAGCGCGTTTCACCTTCTGACGCGTGCGTGAGGCATAGACGCTGATGACGCGCCACTGGCGTGGTTGACTGGTGGGATATACTCTGGTGCATTGCCATTGGGCATAGGGGCGCTCCTTGGCAGGCACTGCCAGTCGGTGCTGGTCGGACGGGCGCTTGTCGGAGGTGATCATGCTGTCAACGAACACGGCCTTGCAGGCTGCCTCGTCTATCGTGACCTCAGGACCTCCGAAGGGCCATCCTGTTCCGCAGTTCATATCTACCTCGATATGATGGGCGGCGGCAATCTGCTGCACGTCGCGCAATGCCGCCATCCACTGCGGAGAGAGAAATGGGAGTTCATGGGCTTCGTTGCCCTTCACACCATAGAGCGGTGTGATTTCCACTGCCCCAATGCCCACACGGGCATACTCGCCAAGGTTCCATTCCAGTCCCTGGTGGTCAACAGCAGATCCCAGCCACCACCATCGGGTGCCTGGACGTGCTTCGGGTTTGGGTGAAGGCCATGTCTGTGCGGTCGTGCCAAAGGCAGTCATCATGGCGATCAGCAGTAGGATATATTTTGTTTTCATTGTTTCACACCTTAATCATATACATCGTTCATATCACACACGGGTTTTATTCGTCCCTGGTGATCATGCGGTAAAACTCCACTCCGCCAAGGAGGAAACATCCGGTGCCGTAGTCTTCAAAATCGGGTACGCGGTCGTAACTCAAAGGCTGACCGGCAGAAGGATCTTTGCCCGTGCCTTGCATCCATCCGAGGAAGCCGTCCTTGTGAACCGCCTGTTGCACCATCCCCTGCCATGCCCGACGGCATGCCGGCTCATATTTACGTTCGTCAAGGAGTCCCTGGCGTATGCCCCATGCCATGCCATAGAGGAAAAGCGCAGTACCGCTTGTTTCGGGCATGGCATAATGGGTGGACACCAGACTGGGATTCCAAAAGCCATCCTCACGCTGACAGTTGAGCAAGGCGCGGCTCATGGCCAGGAAATCTTTTTTCAGTTCCTTATAGACCTTGTCTTTCGGCGACACCTGTTGCATGCAGCGCACCAAAGCGGCATAGACCCATCCGTTGCCTCTCGACCAATAGCAGGGTTTACCATCCGGCTCATGATAGGGCGCCACATAGTCGGCATCGCGCCACCACAATCCGTCTTTGGCATTGAAGAGTCCGCCTGCCAGCATGTTTCTGCTCCAACGATACATCATCATGGCATGTTGCTGGTAACGTTGATCGTGGGTGATGGCTGTCATCTGGAAATAGAGCGGCATGGCCATCTGAATAGCATCAATCCATGTCCACCAGCCATAGAGCGCATTGTTGGCTTTAGGATTGTAGGTTTTCATCTGCAGGTCGAGATTCTCTCTCACCTTACTGATCTTCTCATCGCCTCCAACCTGCAGATAGCGCATCAGGTAGGTCTGACCGCAACACTGGTCGTCGGCATTGCACGTGGTCACACCATAGCGGGGAGTCCACTGATGGGAAGCTGCCCAGCGGTCGGTATAGTCGGCATAGCGCGCATCGGGATCTATCTCGTAGAGCGCCATCAGTCCTTCATAATATACGGCACGGGTCCATAGATTGCTCGTGCGGCTGCGTTTCACCATAGTAGGCAACGTCGGGTCGGCATAGCGTCCCATGAAATAGTTGTTGACGCGACGCAAAACCTGCATTGTTTCTGCTTTTTCGCAGGTACGGGACTGTGCGGCAGTCAGTGCCAGGAAGACACAGACCACCCCTGTGGTACATCGTTTCATTCTCATGTTAAATTGGTTTTATCAGTAGTTTTGTTTGTTTTCAAGGTTCAAAGGTACGACATTATAATCGAAATACAAAATTTTATTTCCTATATTGTTTGTCATTTCGGAATTTCTCCGTATCTTTGTCGAAACAAACGATAACAGTATATAATATGATAGACGTTAAGCAGACATTATCCGCAGCCGAAGAGCGCATGGAGATGGCAACCATGTTTCTAGAAGAAGAACTGAGCCGCGTGCGTGCCGGTCGCGCCAACGTCGCCATCCTCGATGGCGTGCGTGTAGAATCCTATGGTTCGAAAGTACCCTTGAACCAAGTAGCTAACATCTCTACACCCGATGCCCGCACCATAGCTATCAAGCCTTGGGACAAAAAGCAGATTCGCGAAATAGAGAAAGCCATCATGGACTCGGATGTGGGCATCACACCAGAGAACAACGGTGAAATCATCCGTCTGGGTATCCCACAGCCTACCGAAGAGCGTCGTCGCGACTTGGTGAAGCAGTGTAACAAGATTGCTGAAAGAGCCAAGGTGGAAGTGCGCAACGTGCGTGCCGACATCAAAGACAAACTGAAGAAGGCTATCAAAGACGGACTCTCAGAAGACCTGGAGAAGGATGCCGAGAACGACTTGCAGAAATTGCACGACAAGTTCATCAAAAAGCTCGACGACTTGATGGAGGCCAAGAACAAGGAAATCATGACAGTATAAGCCCGTGAAAGGACTCGTCATAAAAAACACCGGCAGTTGGTACACCGTTCTTACGGACGATGGACCAACTGTTGACTGTAAAATCAAAGGGAATTTCCGACTACGGGGGATTCGCTCCACCAATCCGGTGGCGGTGGGTGACCGCGTGGAAATCATCACCAATCAGGAAGGCACTGCCTTCATCACCGAGATTGAAGACCGACGCAACTATATCATCCGCAAGTCTATCAATCTCTCCAAACAAAGCCACATCCTCGCTGCCAATGTGGATCAGGCTCTACTGGTCATTACCGTGGCACGACCGGAGACAAACACTACCTTCATCGACCGTTTCCTGGCTTCGGCAGAGGCCTATCGGGTGCCTGTGATATTGACATTCAACAAGACCGACACCTTGGCTGACGATGAACTGCATTACCAGCAGATGATGATCAGCCTCTATGAAACTGTGGGCTATGAGTGTCATGCCATTTCGGCTGCAACAGGTGACGGGGTAGCTGCACTAACCGAAAAGCTCACTGGAAAGATTACCCTGCTCAGCGGCAACAGCGGCGTAGGAAAATCAACCCTCATCAACTGCATCCTTCCGGATGTCAATCTGCGCACAGCAGAAATCAGCGATGCACACAACACGGGTATGCACACCACAACCTTCAGCGAGATGCTCCGTCTGCCCGATCAGAGCGGTTGGCTTATCGACACACCGGGCATCAAAGGGTTCGGCACCTTCGACATGGAGCGCAAAGAGCTCACCAGTTATTTCAAAGAAATCTTCGAGTACTCCAAACAGTGTCGATTCAGCGACTGCACACATACCCATGAGCCGGGATGTGCCGTTATCAAGGCGGTAGAGGATCACTACATTGCGCAAAGCCGTTATCAGAGTTATCTCTCTATGCTTGACGATAAGGATGAGAATCGCTATCGCGAAGCCTTCTGACTCCACTCGCTATCGAGAAGCCTTCTGCCCCCACTCGCTTACAGACAAACACCAGATGACACCTATCGAAGCACGATATTCCAATGGAGTGTCGTGTTTTTAAGGTTTTAGAGTACTGACTAACGACTTGGTTCTTTGGGATGAAGCAGGCATGCATACCCCAAAAAGCATCAGTCGCTGCAACCCAGAGGCTACAGCGACTGACGGTATATTGAAATATCACATTTTACTCACCTATTGTAATGGTGTATTGTGACATGAATGAAGCACCGGGCTGCAGATGGTTCATTAAGACTTTGTCCTTAAATTCACCTTCCCATCCGCGTGGGTCACCCAATCCATACCATGGTTCAAGACATACAAACGGGGCTTTTTTCTGATAGGGACTCCAGAAAGCCATCACCGGACATTTGTAGTCGAGCGTTACAGCAGGACGACCGTCGGTGTCGAGCAAAGACACACGATGGGTCTGGCAACGATGGAACTTAACGGAGTCGTCCTTGAAATATTCATCGTTGAAACGAATCACACCTTGATCGGTCTCTGCAGGAATCTCTGTCATCTCATGACTACCATCGGCAAAACTCTTCAGATTGGTCATCGGCTGAGCGTTGTCCAATACAAGGGTACCTTTCAGTTCGTCGCCTTTCTTCATGCCTGGCACATTGAAAGCTGGATGACCGCCAATCTGGAAATGGATCTCCTGGGTGTCAGTATTCTCCACATGCCAAGTCACAACAACCTTGTTGCCATCAAGACGATAGCTGATGGCGAGATTGAAATGATAGGGATAGACCTTCAGGGTCTCTTCACTGTCATGAAGGGCATACGTCACGCGGTCTTTGGATTGTCTCACCAGCGTAAACTCGGTATCACGGGCAAATCCATGACGTGGCAAATGATATTGCTTGCCATCAACGGTATAGGTATCGTTGTTGACGCTGCAAACAATAGGAAACAGTATGGGTGAATGTCTCGGCCAGAAATCAGGATCTGCCTGCCAGAGGTATTCTCTTCCGTTGTTGTCTGTGATGCTTTGGAGTTCGGCTCCCAGCGGTGCCACCTTGATGGCTATCCGTTCGTTTTTAAGTTCTACCATATTGTTGTTATTTGTTTTAGATATGTTTCATTATTCGTTTGGAATGACGAAAGTAGCAAAAACTTTTGATATTGACAAACTTTCTGTAAGTCTTTTAGTGTAAATTAACGAAACAACAACCGCAGCGTAGGATGTCACAAAGGACAATCTCTACACTGCGGTTGTAACCGATAACCGATGGTTCGGCGGGAAGATTCCGCTATCAGAACTGTTCGAGCAATCGGATTCGTTCTTCGGTGCTGGGGTGTGTGGCAAAGAGGCCGTTAATCATACTCATCACACTCTGTGCGTGACGACGGGGATGGATAATGAAGAGTTGGGCTACATCTTCACGCTCCACACGTCCGAGGCCTGGATTATTGGAAATTTTACGCAAGGCGGAAGCCAAGGCCAGGGGATTCTGGCACAGTTCGGCACCACCGGCATCTGCCATAAACTCACGTTTGCGCGAAATGGCAAAACGGGTCAGCAGTACAAAGACATAGGCAATGGCTGAGCAAAGCAGGCCGATGAGCAGCACGATGATGACGGAGAGTCCGCTGTTCTTATTGTCGTCGTCACTACTTACATGACGGTTGCCGCCGCCAAACCAGAATATGTTTTGTATGACATGCATCACCATGCTCATCACAGCCGATACTATACCTACGAAGATGATGCTCGTGATAAGCAAGCGGGTATCATGGTTGCGGATATGGGTCAGTTCGTGACCTATCACACCAGCCAGTTCCTCGTCGTTGAGTACCTTCAGCAGTCCGGTGGTGACGGTGACCGTATAGCTCTTGCGGTCAATACCGCTAGCAAAGGCATTGAGCTGCGGATCGTCAACCACACACACTTTTGGCATGTCCATACCTCCTGCAATACAGAGGTTTTCCACAATATTATATACCCGCGGATTCTCCCTGCGCTCTAAAGGGCGTGCGCCTGTGGCTTGTCTGACCATAGACGAGTTGAAGCAATAGGCAATGAGAAACCATACGGCCACACCGCCAATGACCCAAGGAATGGTTTGTAGGAAATAGTCGTTGACTACTGCTGCATCGAAGACATTGACCATATTGCCATATTCGTCATAATAATATGTGCCGAAATAGCTGACCAATGCCAGAAAGATCCATACCATCCCTAAAAGAATGGCGGGAAACAGCAAGAGCAACAAGAGGGTATAAAAATTGTTGCGCTGGATTTGTGTCTGAATACCAACGTATCTCATCGTTCTCACTTAGAATTTGATTTCGGGAGCTTTCTCAAACTGCGCACGTTGTTCCTGGGGTACTTCAAACATGGGTTCAGCATGGAAGCCAAACATGCCGGCGATGATATTGCCTGGGAATGTCTGTACGGCATTGTTGAGTTCACGAGTGGCTGAGTTGAAATAACGGCGTGATGCTGCTAGTTTGTTCTCGATATCCGAAATCTCACCTTGCAGTTGCAGGAAGTTCTGATTGGCCTTAAGGTCAGGATAAGCCTCAAGGGAAACTTTCAAACCTGACAAAGCGGCAGAGAGCTGGTTGTCTGCCTGTACCTTGTCGTTGATGGTCTGTGCGCCCATGGCAGCAGAACGGGCTTCGGTTACACGCTGCAGGAGTTCCTTCTCGTGGGTTGCATATCCCTTAACCGTTGCCACGAGTTGCGGTATGAGGTCAAATCGTTGTTTGAGTTGTACATCGATATTGGCAAAGGCGTTGATACGGTTGTTACGCAGTTTCACGAGATTGTTGTAGAAGAAGATAAGAATCAATGCAATTCCTACCACTGCCAAGATAATAACAAGTGTTGTACTCATAGTTTTTTCTATTAATCTATTAAATGAATATAATTCTTTTCTATTATAGACATCAAAGATACTGCCAAAGTTGCAGATTGACAAAAAAATTAAGCTTTGTTTACATCTTTACTGATAATTTATAGGAGATACAGCAAATTTATATAGGAGAAAGATGGGAGGTACATGGGACCTTCGTATTCCAAAGAGAGAAAACGGAAAAATCCGACTGGCAGTTTCCTTTACGAGGAGAAATCTGTCAATCGGATTCTGTAGAGTGACTTTAAATAATAGTCTAATTCATCTGGCGCAACACTTTCTCATAATAGTTTTGAGTGGCTCGCTTCGAGTAGTTGTGACCTCCATTCCATGCACGAATGGCATACTCCACGTTGTTTGCCTTGTTGTAGAACGACTGTATGAGAAGAAACATCTCTTTCGATTTCTTTGCATTGAATCGGTCGTTCATTGTGTAGCGCTTTTTGCTCTGCCTCATCTGCAGGATGCGATTGCATTCCTTAACGCAGATAGGTGTAATCTGCATGATGCCGCACGACTTACCACTTACGGCTTTAGGATTACCTTGACTTTCTACCTGAATAATCGCGCTGATAACAGGAGTCCAGTCAAACGAGCGTTCATTGTTCTTCGTTCCTGCCGAAGCATTGATGGAACAGGCCATCATGATGGCCAATGTAATCAATACATTTCTAGCAATCTTTGTCATAAATAATCCTGTTAAGCATGACCGTCTCACCACGAGACATTCAACCGTCACACTATTGTTAACGGGCACAAAGGTACGACTATTTTTTGGAACTACCAAACTTTACTCCGAAATGAGACGTTGATTATCAATTAATTAACATAAATCAACTGCTATTCACAGATGGAAATGCATAAAAAAAGGGGGCTTTCGCCCCCAATTATGCATGTTAACAAATCATCAATTATCCTGCTGAAAGAGTGGATCTTCTGGCATCACCATGATGGGTTTCTGATTATAGTCTTTCAGGAGTTTCTCGCTCACATATTTCTTATTGACTACGAGTCGGAACATGTATTCGCGGAACCATCTGTCGGTCATAATGAGGCATCCTTTCTGTCCCCAATCACCTCCCCAGGAGTTTTCAACTTTCCACTTTGTGGCCTTTCCGTTGGCATCAAGATCCACGGCAGTAAGTGTCATGGCATGGGTAGAGCCACTGTCGAATGTGGAAATGCGCTGGGCTTTGTCCATGGTGAATGAAGTACCGAAGAGAGAGGCATAGTCGAAATTCTCTGTATCGGCATAGCCACGTTTGCGGTCAAGTTGCTTGCCTACATCATAGCTGGAATAGAGCTTACGACCGTCTTTGAGCGATGCTACAGCGAGCTGTTCTATCTCATCCATAGGCAAGTTGAGGTACTTCCAGTTGTGCCCATCATAGGTATGGCGGTCGTATTCCACCTCATAGGTCTTATAATAAGGACGACGCGGATCGTTCATCACCATGATAAAAGTGCCATTGATAGGTCCACCAACCACTTCCTCTGCGAATGTCTTTGGAGTATAGTGTTTAACAGGAGTCTTTGCTCGTCCGTCCTTGCCTTTGAAAGCATAGTCAAACTCCTTGACGGGTTCACCAAGTGTAAGGGCAAGGATATTGTAGATTTCAGAAAGGGCGGTTACCTTAGCTTTCTGCACATCGGCTGTTTTCTTGCCATCTGCTACCATCTGGCGCAGTTTCAAACCATGTTCACGCAGTTTGGACTTGACGATAGAGGCCATCTTTGCCGTATTTTCTGCCGAGAAGCTTTCAGGTTGAACACTACTAGGCACAAGGCCGTACTTTTCTACCAAGTCTGCCACACCACAGAATGTTCCTCCGTCATTGATAGGACTTTGGAAGAAGAACTGCACGCGCTGGTCTTCAAATGGTTTCTTCGCATGATCTATCACGCCTTGAAGCATCAAGTTTGCCTTTTCAAGCTGGTCGTAGAAGAACAGATAGTTTTGCGAGAGCGAAACGGTCAACGAGTCTGTGCGTTTGGCAAAATTGCCACGCAGCACATTGAATCCGCTAAACATCCAACATCTTCCACTTGACTTTTGATTGGTGATAGACTGACTGGGTGTCTCCACACTAAAATAGGTATCGAAGGCTCCTGCATTGGCTTTGTTGACAGCCAAGCCGTCGATAGAATTGACAGCTACTGCATTTTGCAGCGCACGACTGGCAGGATTTGCCTGATGTTGCTTTTCAAATTGCTGCATCATCTGCGGAGAGATACCACCGGCATTTTGCGCCTCGGCATTGATGACGAGTAACATGGCTGCGGTTGTTGCCATTGCTGATTTGACGAAGTGTCGAGTAGTTATTTTCATTTGTGTCTTGCTTTTTTGGTTATTGATTTCTTTTTTTGCGTAGTAGTATTCTTCTTTTTGGTTTGCACAGTATTTTTCTTGTTTGTGGAAACAACAGCTTGGGGCTTATAATACTTCATAGCCTCAGGCATCCAGGCCTGTATCTGTGCTATACGTGTGGCATCGGTAGGGTGAGTGCTGAGCCATGATTTCGAGCCTCCACCAGTAGCTTGCGACATGCGTTTCCAAAAATCCACAGCTTTCTGTGGATCATAGCCTGCCATGGCTGCAAAGATAATACCGAGATGGTCGGCCTCACTCTCGTGGTTGCGCGAATATTTCGCACTTGCTCCCTTGGCTCCAAGTCCGAAAACCGTTCCGGCTATATTCTGCAGTCCGCTACTGGCACCTGCACCTTGCATCAAAACGCTGAGGGCTTGTGCGCCATATTGTTGTCTGATGAGCGTACTCATCTGCTCGGCAGAGTGCTTGGCCACCGCATGGGCTATTTCATGTCCGAGAACTATCGCAAGCGAAGTCTCGTCTTGAGTGACAGGCAACAGTCCTTCATAGACCACAATCTTACCACCGGGCATACAGAAAGCATTAACCTGCTTGTCTTGTACGAGATTGAACTCCCACTTGTAGTTGGCAACCTCACTGGAAAGGCCGTTGGCGTTGAGATAAGCCACAACGGCATTTGCAAGGTTCTGCCCCACTCGCTTCACCATGTTGGTATTTGCCACATTCGTGGAAGGTTTGGCGGTTTTCATGTATTCCGCATACTGTTGATTACTGAGGCTGAGCACTTTTTCGTCGCTCACCATCATGTGTTGTTTTCGTCCTGTAATAGGTACCGTCGTAGTGGTTCCACAACTGGCCAGTACGGCTACGGCAACTATCAAAACAATCAATTTAGCTTTATTCATTTTTCGTATTCTTAGTATCTTCTTTCTTATAGACATTAAATTGATATCAAATGCAAAGATACTACTTTTTTTGTACTTTAGCTATTTACAAAGGAAAAACATCATAATATTTACATAAAAAGCACTTCAAAAACCATTATTATACTACTAAAACAGCACGATCCCTACGGGGAAATATTACAGCGTATCAAAAACGCATAAATACGCATACCTATAAAATAAAATAGGGAATGAGACCGTATTTGTTGCATGATTCAGAAAAAAGCTGTACCTTTGTGCTGAAATTCAGAAAACTATTATGGGAAAGATTATTCTGACGGGCGACCGTCCTACAGGAAAACTGCACTTAGGCCATTACATTGGCTCGCTGCGCAGACGTGTTGAACTGCAAAATGCCGGAGGCTACGACAAGATGTTCGTATTCATGGCAGATGTTCAGGCACTGACAGACAATGCTGACAATCCAGAGAAAATCAGACAAAATATCATCGAGGTGGCCCTCGACTACCTTTCAGCAGGACTCGACCCTGAGAAATGCACCTTGTTTATCCAAAGTCAAATACCAGAACTGGCAGAATTGACCACCTACCTGATGAATCTCATCAGCGTAAGTCGCGTACAGCGCAACCCAACTGTAAAGACAGAAATCAAGATGCGCAACTTCGAGGCAAACATTCCCCTCGGATTCTTCTGCTATCCTGTCAGCCAAGCAGCAGATATCACGCTCTTCAAAGCGACTACCGTTCCTGCCGGAGAAGACCAGGAACCCATGTTGGAAGTGACTCGCGAATTGGTGCGTCGCTTCAACCAGACTTATGCACCGGTACTGGTAGAACCAGAAATCATGTTGCCCGAAAACGCAACAGCACGTCGTCTGCCCGGCACCGATGGTAAAGAGAAAATGTCGAAATCACTTGGAAACTGCATCTACCTCAGCGACTCTGCTGCTGATGTATGGAAGAAGGTGAAGAAGATGTCTAACGGAGAGCCACGTATGAGCTTGGACGAACCGGGACATCTTGAAGGAAATGCTGTTTTCACCTACCTCGAAGCTTTCAGTAGCGATGAAGACTTTGCTGAGTTCTGGCCAGAATTTAAGACTCTTGAAGAACTCAAGGCACAATATGTGAAAGGTGGTATCGGCGACGGAACAACCAAAAAGTTCCTCAACAATGTGCTCAATAAATTTATGGAGCCCATCCGCCAACGTCGTCATGAATTCGAGCAGGATATTCCTGAGATCTACAATATTCTGAAAAAGGGTACTGAAAAGGCGCGAGAGACAGCAGCTCAGACCATGTGTGAGGTACGTTCTGCCATGCAGATCAACTACTTCGACGATACCGAACTCATCCGTCAGCAGTCAGAACGTTTCAAGGGTTAAAGACTCTGATAGGCCGAGACTATAGCCGACACAAAACAGACACCAAAGAGATTATAATACAGCAACATAAAAAACGATTGGGTTATGGCAGATTACATCATGAACAACGTATGGCAGGTATGGGCCATCGCGGCCGTTATTTGTCTCATACTCGAATTATCGTCTGGTGATTTCTTTATCATCTGTTTCTCCATAGGAGCTGTGGCGTCGGCTATTGGAGCTGCAATAGGATTGAACATCTATTGGCAATTGGCAATCTTTGCAGCAGTAGCGTTGGCCAGCATCTTCTTTGTGCGCCCGATAGCATTACGCTATCTGCACAAGAACGAGCCCAACCGTCCTAGCAATGCCGATGCACTTATCGGACGAATAGGACGTGTCACAGAAACCATCAAGACGGGAGGCTACGGAAGAGTTGCCATTGACGGTGATGTATGGAAAGCTGTCAGCAATAGCGCCACCGACATCACAGCAGGATCTACAGTAAAGGTTACGGATCGGAAAAGCACCATCATCCAAGTGGAATCAACAACAAGTATAAACGAATAAAACCAAGACATTATGGAAGCATCTTTTTTCACCTATGTGCTCATCGCCATCATCATCTGCGTAGTAGTCTTCGCCAAGATGGCGCTGGTTATCATTCCACAGTCGGAAACAAAAATCATCGAACGTCTCGGTCGTTACTATGCGACACTCAAACCAGGCATCAACGTTATCATACCATTCATTGACCGTGCCAAAGCCATCGTCGTGCTGACACGTGGACGCTATGCCTACTCTGACAATATTGACCTCCGTGAACAGGTTTATGATTTTCCATCACAGAACGTAATTACGAAAGATAACATCCAGATGGAGATCAACGCGCTACTCTACTTCCAGATTGTTGATCCCTTCAAGGCTGTCTATGAAATATCAAACCTGCCCAACGCTATCGAGAAACTCACACAGACCACACTCCGTAATATCATTGGTGAACTGGAACTGGACGAGACACTCACCTCACGCGACACAATCAATACCAAGCTTCGCGCCGTACTCGACGATGCCACCGACAAATGGGGTGTAAAAGTCAATCGCGTAGAACTCCAAGACATCACGCCACCAACAAGTGTGCTCAATGCCATGGAGAAACAGATGCAGGCAGAACGAAACAAACGTGCACAGATTCTGACTTCAGAGGGTGAAAAAGCTGCGGAGATTCTTGCATCAGAAGGTGAGAAAACCGCTATGGTGAACCGTGCCGAAGCACAGAAGCAGCAAGCCATTCTCCATGCAGAAGGTGAAGCACAGGCACGCATCCGCAAAGCAGAAGCAGAAGCAAAGGCCATCGAACTTATCACCGAAGCCGTAGGAAAGAGCACTAACCCTGCCAACTATCTGTTGGCACAGAAATATATCCAAATGATGCAAGAGCTGGCAAATGGCGACAAGACCAAGACTGTCTATCTGCCATACGAAGCCACAAATCTCCTGGGAAGCATAGGAGGTATAAAGGACTTGTTTAAGACCACAGAATAACCAACACCTTAATATAATATATAGAACAAAAACAAACAACCCTATAAAAGAGATATGAAGAAACAACTCAAAAAGGTACTCGTGCTCGGTTCGGGTGCCCTGAAAATCGGACAAGCCGGAGAGTTCGACTACTCAGGCTCACAGGCACTCAAAGCCCTGCGCGAAGAAGGTATATCATCGGTACTGGTAAATCCAAACATTGCCACTATCCAAACCTCGGAAGGCGTTGCCGACAAAGTGTATTTTCAACCCGTCAATACGTATTTCGTAACAGAAATCATCAAGAAAGAACGTCCTGATGGCATCCTGTTGGCATTCGGCGGTCAGACAGCCCTCAACTGCGGTACCGAACTCTATCTGTCTGGTGTTCTTAAAGAATATGGTGTAGAAGTGCTCGGCACAAGCGTAGAAGCCATTATGAACACCGAAGACCGCGACCTCTTCGTCAAGAAACTGGCAGAGATTGACATGAAGGTACCCGTGAGCCACGCTGTAGAAAACATGGACGATGCGCTCAAGGCAGCCCATAATATCGGATTCCCCGTAATGGTACGTTCTGCCTACGCATTAGGCGGACTGGGCAGTGGTATCTGCCCTGACGAGAAAACATTCATATCTCTGGCAGAAAGCGCATTCACCTTCGCACCACAGATTCTCGTAGAAGAGAGTTTGAAAGGATGGAAGGAAATTGAGTTCGAGTGCATCCGCGATGCCAACGACCACTGTTTCACCGTAGCTTCAATGGAAAACTTCGACCCTCTGGGCATCCATACTGGTGAATCTATCGTAGTGGCTCCTACCTGCTCATTGACCGAGCAACAGGTGAAGATGTTGCAGGATATCACTACTAAATGTGTACGCCACTTGAATATCGTAGGTGAGTGTAACATCCAGTTTGCCTTCAATGCAGAAACTAACGACTACCGCATCATTGAAATCAATGCACGTCTGAGCCGTTCATCTGCACTTGCTTCAAAAGCAACGGGCTATCCCCTAGCCTTCGTAGCTGCCAAGATTGCTTTGGGCTACACGCTCGATCAGATTGGCGAGATGGGAACAACATCATCAGCATACGTGGCTCCAAGCCTCGACTATATGATTTGTAAGATTCCACGCTGGGACCTTACAAAATTTGCTGGCGTATCACGCCACCTCGGTTCATCCATGAAGTCGGTCGGTGAGATTATGAGCATCGGACGTTCATTTGAAGAGATGATCCAAAAGGGACTCCGCATGATTGGACAGGGTATGCACGGATTTGTAGGCAATGACCACACACGCTTCGATGACCTCGACGATGCATTGGCAAACCCAACAGACCTCCGTATCTTTGCCATCGCACAGGCCATGGAAGAAGGATATACTATCAAGCGTATCGAGGAATTGACCAAGATTGACGTATGGTTCCTTGAACGATTGAAGCATATTGTTGACCTGAAACATCAGTTGATGGAATACAATGCCGTAGAAGACGTACCCGCCGCCCTTATGCTTGAAGTGAAACAGGCAGGATTCTCAGACTTTCAGATTGCACGTTTCGTACTCAAGCCACAGAGTGGCAATATGGAGAAGGAAAACCTCAAAGTACGTGAGATCCGCAAACAGATGGGTATCATGCCTTCGGTAAAACGCATCCCTACTGTAGCATCTGAACATCCAGAACTGACCAACTACTTGTATCTCACCTATACACACACACCAGCATTTGCTACCCCCGACGGCAAAGCATACAAGACCGCACACGACATCAGCTATTATAAGAACGAGAAATCTGTAATCGTTCTCGGTTCTGGCGCCTATCGCATCGGTTCAAGCGTAGAGTTCGACTGGTGTTCGGTTAATGCAATCAACACTGCACGCAAACTCGGCTACAAGTCGATCATGATCAACTACAACCCCGAAACCGTATCGACCGACTACGACATGTGTGACCGCCTCTATTTCGACGAACTGTCGTTAGAGCGTGTTCTTGACGTCATCGATCTTGAAATGCCACGCGGTGTCATCGTCTCTGTAGGTGGACAGATTCCAAACAACTTGGCAATGAAGCTCTACCGTCAGGGTGTTCCTGTATTGGGCACCTCTCCAGTTGATATTGACCGTGCCGAGAACCGTGACAAGTTCTCTGCCATGCTCGATAAATTAGGAATTGACCAGCCACGTTGGCGCGCTCTGACTTCGTTCGACGATGTCAAGGAGTTTGTAGATGAAGTTGGTTATCCCGTACTGGTACGTCCATCCTATGTACTCTCAGGTGCAGCCATGAACGTATGTTACGACGATGAAGAATTGCATCGTTTCTTGAATATGGCAACCGAAGTATCCAAGGAGTTCCCCGTAGTGGTAAGCCAGTTCATGCAGGAAACAAAAGAGATTGAGTTTGATGCTGTCGCCGACAAGGGTGAGGTTATTGAATATGCCATCTCTGAGCATGTGGAATATGCCGGTGTCCACTCTGGTGACGCAACCATGGTATTCCCCGCACAGCATATCTATTTCTCAACTATCCGCCAGATTAAGAAGATTTCCCGCAAGATTGCACAGGAACTCAACATCAGCGGACCATTCAACATCCAGTTCCTTGCCAAGAACCGTGAGGTGAAGGTTATCGAATGTAACCTGCGTGCATCACGCTCATTCCCCTTCGTATCGAAGATTCTGAAGCGCAACTTCATCGAGACAGCAACCAAGATTATGCTTGATGCTCCCTATTCTCGTCCAGCCAAGAGCGAGTTCGACATCGACCACATCGGTGTCAAGGCATCACAGTTCTCATTTGCCCGTCTGCAGAATGCCGATCCCGTACTCGGTGTTGATATGAGCTCTACCGGTGAGGTAGGCTGTCTGGGCGATGACCTCAACGAGGCTTTGCTCAACGCACTCATCGCCACTGGCTACCGTCTTCCCAAGAAGAGCGTTCTCATCTCTTCAGGAGCCGCAAAGGGTAAGGTTTCATTGCTCGAACCAGCCAAGCAACTCGTCAAGAAGGGTTACGAGGTATATGCCACACCAGGCACAGCCAAGTTCTTCAATGAGAATGGTGTGAAAGCCACTGCCGTCAACTGGCCCGATGAGGAAGGCGACAACAATATCATGCAGATGATTGCTGACCACAAATTCGACTTGATTGTCAACGTTCCCAAGAACCACACCAAGCGCGAATTGACCAATGGTTATCGCATTCGTCGCGGCGCCATCGACCACAACATCCCCTTGATGACCAATGTGCGTTTGGCAAAAGCCTTCATTGAAGCCTTCACTGCCCTCCGACTTGAAGACATCAAGATCAAGAGTTGGCAGGAATACAATGCTTAATAACAAATATGATTAGATATTATCTCATACTCCTGTGCATGTTGTTCACAATAGGGCTTCATGCACAGGAGTCTCCTAATTCACGTCAAGCGCGGCGTATGTTCAACGAGGCCTATCAAAAGGTTTATGGTCCTCAAGGTTCACGTTTAAGCTATAGTGTCAATATCATAGGCATCTACAAAGCCCAAGGAACTATCTGGACCAAAGGGAAAAGCAGTAAATTTGTAGAAGACCGCTACACAGCATGGAACGACCAAATCACCTACACCCGTGTAGATCGGAAGAAGAGAACCGTTACCATCTATCGTTCTGACGATGAATCACGCGATAAATATGCCTCAAAATTCACATTCAAGCCCGACAACTACAACTACCATATTGCTAACGACAAGCGTGGTTATGTCATCACACTAAAGGCAAAAAAGGGCGTTAAGGGCATCAAAGAGGCTGATGTACTGCTCGACCACCACACACGAAATCCCATCAGCATCCGTGTGAAGGTAGGCTTTTTCCACACTACAATAAAAATAACCAATTTCAAAACGGGTGGTATCAGCGATCAAGCATTTGTATTCCCCCGTCACCAATACAGCAATTACGGAATTATCGACAACAGATAAGACAATGGAGAAAAAAGGATTGGTACTTGAAGGCGGTGCAATGCGCGGACTATGGACTGCTGGCGTCATCGATGTGATGATGGAAGCAGGCATTAAGCCCGACGGTATCATCGGCGTATCTGCAGGCGCAGCATTCGGTTGCAACTATAAGTCACAGCAACCAGGACGCGCCATCCGTTATAACAAACGATTCGCCAAAGACAGGCGCTACAGCGGTTGGCATTCACTCTTCCGCTCTGGCGACTATTTCAATGCCGAATTTGCCTACCATATCGTTCCCCACGACTACGACATCTTCGATTCAGAGACATTCGCCAACAATCCCATTGAGTTTACTGTGGTCTGCACAGATGTAACAACAGGAAAAGCAGTCTATCATCAATTAGACCATATTGATTATGAAACATTGGAGTGGATACGTGCCTCTGCCTCCATGCCTATGGTTTCAAGAGTTGTTTCTATCGGCAATCACCAACTGCTCGACGGTGGTGTCAGCGACTCCATTCCTTTGGCCTATTACGAGAGTCAGGGTTATAAACGTAACATCGTCATCCTAACCCAACCAGCAGGCTATCGCAAGTCTCATAACGCTCTGATGCCTCTCATGCGTTTGGCACTCCGTCATTATCCCAATATGATAGAAGCCATGGATCAGCGCCATCTGATGTATAACAGTCAATTGGACTATGTGACACAAGCAGAAAAGGAAGGTCGATGCCTTGTCATTCGTCCGGAAGGCAAGATTCCCATTGGCCATCTCTGCCATGACCCCAAACGCATGCAACTGGTTTATGAACTGGGACGCGAAGTAGGTTACAAGCAGTTGGATGCCATCAAGGAATATTACCGTTAAATACCCCTCTGCATCAATACGCACTATACAGACGATTACAATTAGTGTATAGCGCAATCAGAATAAAAGAATATCAACTAGAAGGAAACAGTAGAATATGAGAATCGACATTATCAGTGTATTACCCGAAATGATTGAGGGCTTTGTTCACGAAAGCATTCTTGCACGTGCCGAAAAGAAAGGGCTGGCGGAAATCCGCCTGCACAACCTGCGTGACTACACGCTCGACAAATGGCGTCGTGTGGATGACTATCCGTATGGCGGTTCTGCCGGAATGGTCATGCAGTGTGAGCCTATTGACCGATGTATTACTGCCCTGAAGGCTGAGCGTGATTACGACGAGGTGATATTTACCTCACCCGATGGTGAGCAGTTCAATCAACATATTGCCAACGACCTATCATTGAAAGGCAACCTTATCATCCTCTGCGGTCACTATAAAGGTATTGACCAGCGCGTTCGCGACCATCTCATCACAAGGGAAATATCTGTTGGCGATTACGTGCTGACAGGAGGCGAACTGGCAGCAGCCATCATTGCCGATGCTGTTGTACGTGTAGTGCCTGGCGTGATTGGTGACGAACAGAGTGCTCTGTCTGACTGTTTCCAGGATGATCTATTGGCAGCCCCAATCTATACTCGCCCTGCCGACTATAAAGGTTGGAAAGTACCAGAGATTCTGCTTAGCGGTAACGAGGCCAAAATCAAAGAATGGGAATTGGAACAGGCCTTAGAACGCACACGCCGTCTCCGCCCCGACCTATTGGGCGAATAATCCAAACAGCCCCTACAAAATAATTTCCATCTGATTTTGCAATCAACAAGATGCAAAGTCAGATGGAATTGTTATACTCCAGTCAATTGTTCCTGATTGACAAAGCGTTCACCAAGCATAAAGCCCTCCTCATAGAGCCGTTCCAGTTTTTCCACATCACGTGTTACTCTTCCCACCTCCATGGGTCGTTCAGGACGTATGACCATGATCTCTCCCCAATCCTCCATACGTTCGATAAGTTCCAACTGGCGATTGTATTCCGCAACACGACGACTCAATGCCACACGCAGTCTGGGATAACGAGAATACACAAAACGCGGCACCTTCAAATCAGGTTCCGACGAGCGATAGCCACGGTTTCTCGTCAATATCACCACATGTTCAGTATGTCCAGTATCCATGGAACGCACAACCGGAATACTATCTACAATACCTCCGTCAAGCATCGGTATTCCATCAACCTTAGTAATCTGTGCCACAAAAGGCAAAGAAGAACTCGCCTTAACAATCTGTGTAAGACGCTGATGGTCGTAACGCTCGGAGAGATATTCCGCCCTTCCCGTCAAACAATTTGTGGTGACGGCTTCAAACACAGCTGGATTATGTTCATAGGTATCATAATCGTAAGGCACAATCTCATTTGGAAAACGATCATAAAGAATGTTTGCATCGAATATCGTACCATCTTTGATGAGTTTCTTAAGCGAAATATAATCATATTTCTTCAACATATCAATATTGGAGTAACGTGCCCTTCGTGCTTGATGGCTCATATACGACAATCCATTACAGGCACCCGCCGATACTGCCACAACATATGGAAACCATATCTCATGTTTCATAAAGGCATCAAGAACACCCGAAGTGAATACGCCACGCATTCCTCCACCTTCCAATACCAATCCTGTTTTAGCGGTTATTTTCATATTTCTCTCCCGTTATCGTTGTTCATACAATCTTATTTCGGCTGCAAAAGTAGTATTTTTTGAGTTAACAGACAAATCACAACTATAAAAACATTGAAAAATGGCATATCTATCGATTATTTTTCGTAACTTTGCGCATACTGAAAACCAATTTCTATAAGATATGAAAAAGATTCTCGTTTCTCTCTGCCTAACACTGGCAACAATGACCGTCAGCGCCAAGACTTATTCCGTCAGTTCGCCCAACGGACTGATTACCGTCAATGTGTGCACCGACAACCAACTACAATGGGATATCCGAAAGGATAATACCGTCATACTGCAACCATCCGCAATCGGACTGAAAACCGACATCATGGATTTCGGACAGAACGTCAAGGTAAAGAAGACTCGTTCGTCAAACGTGAGGAAGTCTTCCGGCAACTATGGCCTACTGCAAATGGTATGCAATGGGCTGATTGTCGAGTTTCGTGTGTTCAATGATGCAGCAGCCTATCGCATCGTCCCCACCAAACCCTTGGCAAAGGTAGTCAACGAGACCGCAGAATTTCGTTTCGCTGCAGACTATGAAGCATTCATCCCTTACGTCAACGACAATCGTGCAGGAGAGCGCTGGTGCTACTCGTTTGAGTCATACTACGACCGTCAGCGTCTCTCTCAGATGTTTGCAGACTCACTTGCTATCACTCCCACAGCCATCTGTCTCCCAGAAAAGCGCAAAGCCGTTGTGATGGAGGCAGACGTAGAAAACTATCCCGGCATGTATCTCAAAAAGGGGAAAGGCAATAGTCTTCAGGCAGCATTTCCTCCCCTGCCATTAGAAGAGGAGATAGGCGGTTACAATCGTCTGAACCTTGTACCCACACAACGTGCAGAACATATTGCCGAAAACGTAAGTCGCCTGCCATGGCGCATCGTTGTGATCAGCGACTCAGACCGTGAACTATTGGGCAACGACATTGCACGCCGCCTTGGTCCTGTATGCCGCCTGACAGACACCTCATGGATTAAACCCGGGAAGGTAGCATGGGACTGGTGGAACAACACCAACCTGACAGGTGTCGATTTCCGTGCCGGCATCAATACGGAAACTTATAAATACTTCATCGACTTTGCCCGCAAGAACAAACTCGAATACGTCATCATTGATGAAGGATGGAGTGATCCCGAAGACCTACTCCACTTCTCTGACAAGATGGATATGGCAGGCATCATCGACTATGCCCGTCAACAGGGTGTCGGTGTCATTCTCTGGTCGTCATGGCGCAACCTCATTCAAAGAGGTCATGAAAAGATGGAAGAGATAATGAAACACTATGGTGATATGGGTGTGAAAGGCTTCAAGGTTGACTTCTTCGACCGTGACGACCAACGTGTCATCCAGTCTGTCTATGAAGTAGCCGCATGTGCAGCACGCCATCACCTTTTGCTCGACCTTCACGGCATGCGTCCTTTCGGCGTACAGATAGCATATCCCAATATCGTCAATTTCGAAGGAGTGAAAGGTCTGGAGAACTCGAAATGGGAACCACGTGTCGGTGACGGTCCACTCCACGACCAACCCATGTACGACGTCACCATCCCCTACCTCCGTGCGTTGCCTGGTCCGTTTGACTATACTCCAGGCGCTATGGTCAATGCCGTTCGATCACAGTTCTTCGGCAACAACGACCATCCCATGAGTCAAGGCACCCGTGTTCATCAAATGGCTATGTACACCCTGTTTGACGCTCCACTCCAGATGTTGGCTGACAGTCCTTCAAAATACATGCAGAATCAAGAATGTACCGATTTCATTGCTGCCGTTCCTACCGTCTTCGACGAGACAGTCGCCCTGGCCGGTGAGATGGGCGAATATGCTGTAGTTGCCCGTCGCAAAGGTAACACCTGGTATGTAGCAGCCATGACCAACTGGACAGCACGCCATCTGACTATAGACTGTTCGTTCCTTGGCGATCACCGCGCCACAGCCGACATCTTTGCCGATGGCATCAATGCTGATCGCGAAGCAACCGACTACCAGCATCAACGCATTGAAGTAGATGGCAAGAGCCGTCTGCCCATCTATATGGCTCCGGGTGGAGGATGGACCGCCATCATCCGCTGACATATAGCTATCATCAAGAGATAAGAGTTCGATGGAATCATTGCTTCCACCGAACTCTTCTTTTTGTAGTCCAAAGTAAAAGTGCTTCAACAATCACTACTGTCTTGCCTTGCCTTTGTCATCAAATAAAAAAAGGCAACATGCAACAATCATGACACTACTCGCAATAGCATAACAGTCACTTTTGTCCCGCCTTGACACTCTTTATCACCCTTTTAGACAAAAAACACGATGGATGACCTTCATAAGAAAAGCCATCCATCGTGTTATATATTAATAAGGTGGGAATCAGCGGATGCGATCAGCTGCCCTAACCTTACGTTCATCGGAGAGAATACCCTGACGCGCCATAAAACAAAGTATAATGGCAATAGCAGGGAACACAGCAGCAATATTAACATGGAAATCTGCTGCATTAGGAGCCAGGAACTTGCTGAGCACAGCCAGTGCCACATACCATATCACATGGAGCATGATGTTAATCAGGCAGAATCTCGCCTGCAGAGTGCGCTGCGTATAGCGGAAGATGGTATAGACACTCAGTGATGCTGCCAACAGCATGACCATAAACAATGGCCACGGCAAGTAGCTGAGCGCTCCACTCGGAGTTGTCATCCACAAGCTATAGACACGGTGCAGAGTAAATCCATCGGCACTTACAGTAGCCAATGGGAAACACAATGCCAAGACGCTCATCACGGCAGCCAAGAAGAGAAAGATGGTCTGCTTACGCTGTATCATGACTGTATTAGTTCAGTTCTTCGCTATTCTGTTCGCGAGCAGGATCACGCCAGTAGATTTCGCCATCTACAAACTCCTGTGTAGCGAGCAGTGTAGGTTTCGGAAGTTTCTCGTAGTAGCGTGAGATTTCAATCTGCTCACGGTTTTCAAACACTTCCTCGAGTGAGTCGTTATATGAGGCAAACTCAGCCAGTTTCTTCGACAGGTCTTCTTTGATCTGAACGCTAATCTGGTTGGCACGCTTCGCGATGATAGCAACACTCTCATAAAGGTTTCCTGTCTCGTCACAGAGATCCATGATGTTACGGGTAACGGTGTTAACCGGTGCTTTTGATTTCTTGTAATCCATTGATATTTATCTTAAACTATTTTACGCTGTTAATACTATCTTACTGTTTATTGCTGATGGAACATCAATCGCCAGTGATTTTCTTGCACTTGGCAATATACTTGTTGGCACGAGATGCTTCTTTAGAATCGGGATACTCATTGAGGAATCCATAACATTCATCCTCTGCATCGCGATAGCGCTCCAGTTTTTTCTCTTCAGAGGAATTTTCTGCGAGGTCAAACTTGCTACGCATGATAAGTACCGCAAACTCTTCGCGCAACTTGGTATAGGGGTATGTTTTCAACGCATTCTGCGCGGTAATGATACATGCTTCATAGTTACTCTCTGTGTTGGCATTGATATTTCCGAAATATCCCCCGAGGTTGTAATACAGTTCAGCCGAGAGATACTCTTTCTTCACGAGATTGTCCTGCAGGTCGAACAGGCGCTGCTGTGCCTCTGCCCTCAATTTAGAATCAGGGAAGACATCCAAGAACTGCTGATAGGCATTGATAGCGCCTACTGTAGGCGTCTGGTCGAGTCGTGGTTCAGGAGTGCTTTCGTAGAGCGACTGTCCCACATTGAAGGCAGCCTGCTCTGCAAATACACCTTTTGGATAGGTGGCATAATATTTCTTAAAGGTAGCGCTGGCAGCTTCAAAGTCGTGGTTGCAATACTGTGACAGTGCCAAAAGATAGAGGCTCTCTTCTGCGGTATCAGTACCTTTTCTGAAAGTTACCACATCCTGCAGCAACGAAATGGCCTGTTGAAACTTGCCTTCTGCAAAGCACTGCTTGGCAAATTCATACTTATAATCATTGTCTGGTGACTTATAGACATTGTTAAACTCTGCGGCACAACTGCACATCAGAGCAGCCATACAGAAGATAATGATTGACTTCTTGTTCATTCTCATACTTTGATTTGACGTGCAAAATTACTCATTTTCTACCGAAAAGCAAAGGTTTTCAAACGATTTTTAGCAATTAGTGCGCTGCAATAACTTTTTTTACGAGGAAAATATGTAATTTTGCATTTCTATGAAGTTTGAACTGACCTCCAACTACCGACCGACGGGTGACCAGCCAGAGGCTATCCGCCAGTTGACCGACGGTATCACCCGTGGCGATGCCGCTCAGGTATTGTTGGGTGTAACAGGATCAGGAAAGACCTTTACCGTGGCAAATGTCATTGCCAATGTCAACAAGCCCACCCTCATCCTGTCACACAACAAGACATTAGCAGCCCAGCTCTACGAAGAGATGCGGGGTTTCTTCCCACACAATGCCGTAGAATACTACGTGAGCTATTACGACTACTATCAGCCTGAAGCCTATCTGCCATCTACTGATACGTATATCGAGAAAGACCTCGCCATCAACGAAGAGATCGACCGACTGCGTCTGAGGGCTGTCAGCGCATTACTCTCTGGCCGAAAGGATGTGGTCATCGTCTCTTCTGTCAGTTGCATCTATGGTATGGGAAGTCCTGTTGCCATGCAGGAAAACGTGATAGAGGTTCACAAAGGTCAGATATTAGACCGCAATGCACTCCTTCGCCGACTCGTCTCTGCACTTTATGTGCGCAACGATATAGAACTGAAACGCGGTTGTTTCAGGGTCAAAGGCGACACGGTAGATATTGCCATGGCATACAACGAAGTCATTCTGCGCATCACCTTCTGGGACGATGAGATTGATGCCATCGAGGAACTGGACGCCATGACCATGGATCGGCTGTCTTCCTTTGACGAATACAAGCTCTACCCAGCCAACCTCTTTATGACTACTGAAGAGCAGACCTCCATCGCCGTCCGTCATATTCAGGACGACCTCATGAAGCAGATAGCCTATTTTGAGGAATTGGGCGACGATATCAAGGCGCAGCGCATCAAAGAGCGTGTGGAATACGACATGGAGATGATCAAGGAGCTGGGCCATTGCTCGGGTATCGAGAACTACTCGAGATATTTTGACGGAAGACAAGCGGGCGAGCGTCCCTACTGTCTGCTTGATTTCTTCCCCGAAGACTACCTGATGGTGATTGACGAAAGCCATGTCAGTGTGCCGCAGATCAGTGCCATGTATGGTGGCGACCGCGCCCGAAAGCGCAATCTGGTGGAATTTGGTTTCCGTCTTCCTGCCGCCTTCGACAACCGTCCGCTGACCTTCGATGAGTTTCAAGCCATGACCCATCAGGTCATCTATGTATCTGCCACACCAGCCGACTATGAACTCCAACAGGCGGAGGGTGTCGTCGTCGAACAGCTGATCAGACCCACCGGACTGCTTGACCCAGAGATTGAGGTAAGACCCACCGAAAATCAGATTGACGACCTGATGGAAGAGATCCAGCAGCGCATCCAATGCAAGGAACGCGTATTGGTGACAACGCTCACCAAGCGCATGGCAGAGGAGCTCAGCACCTTCTTGCTCAACCACGGCATTCAAACCGCCTATATCCATAGCGAAGTGGCCACGCTCGACCGCATCAAGATACTCGAAGACCTGCGCAACGGCACCTTCGATGTCTTGGTAGGTGTCAACCTGCTCCGTGAGGGTCTCGACCTCCCGGAAGTATCGCTCGTTGCCATCATCGATGCCGACAAAGAGGGATTCCTTCGTTCACACCGCTCACTCACCCAGACGGCAGGCCGTGCCGCCCGTAACGTCAACGGCAAAGTCATCATGTATGCAGACCGCATCACGGCATCCATGCAACTGACCATCGACGAGACGCTGCGCCGCCGCATGAAGCAGATGCACTACAACGAGGAACACGGCATCACCCCGCAACAGATCAAGAAGAATCTGAAGCAGAGCGACCTGCGCCAGGAGACAGAGGGTACGGAACAGAAGGGCTACAAAGCCTATGCCGAACCTGTCGCATCCGCTGCCTTTGCCGCCGACCCCATCATTCTTCACATGACGAAAGAACAACTGGAAAAGAGCATTGCAGAGACCACCCGACTGATGAAGGCAGCCGCCAAAGAACTGGATTTCCTTCAGGCAGCGCAATACCGCGACGAGATTATCAGATTGCAAAAGGAACTGGAATTAAAATAAATTATCACATTTTTTTAGGTCATTCGCACGATATTTCGTACTTTTGCACCATTATAAAAGAGAATGAGACAGATGAAGAAATGTATATTGATGTGTGTCGTCATGGCCATGACCCTGACCGCCACAGCGCAAAACACCTGGGAAGAACCCGAAAAGAAGGAGGAGAAAGTTGCCGTTGTCGAAACGAATCCGATGGAGAAATACCTCAAGGGTGCAGTTCCCGAAGTGAACGGCAAGGTGACTTTTACCAAGACCTTTGACGCTCCGGGCAAGACTGCTTTTCAGATTTACAACATCCTTGGAAAATACCTGCAAGGCGTGACTCGCGAACCCCAGCAGATCAACAGCCAACTCATCAAGGCCGACACCGCCACCTATGAGATTGACGTCAAACTGGAAGAGTGGCTCGTCTTCCAGAAGACAGCCCTTGTGCTCGACCAGACCCGTTTCTTCTACACCATCAAAGCCCTGTGTGCCAACGGCAAAGCCACCCTCACCCTGTCCAACATCCGCTATAATTACGATGAGGAGCGCACCCCCATCCGCATCAGCGCCGAAGACTGGATTACCGACCGTGTGGCAGTCAACAAGAAGAACACCAAGCTGTATCGCCACAGCGGCAAATTCCGCAAATGTACTATCGACAGAAAAGATTACCTTTTTGAACAAATAGAAGGATTACTCCAATGAGAACACTAAAAAACATACTCAACACCATCTTCATTTTCGGAGCCATCATCGGCATGTATCTTTATTATAAAGGAAACGATGCCGGAACCATCGTTATCATGGTGGCTATGGGTTTCAAATTTGTAGAAGTGGCATTGCGCCTCTTCAAAAAAGATAAAGATAAAGACCTACAGTTTTGAACAAGTTTATCATCACGCTGGCATGCACCCTGAGCATGACCCTCAACATCGTGGCGCAGAGCAATCCCACCCGCATCACCGATACGGGCGACGGCTTCAACGTGACCGACGATAACTCCACCCGCAGTTTCAATCCCAACCATCGGGATTCCGTGGCAGACAAAGAGATCCCCATGGGTGTCCATACCTGGACGGTTGACAGACGCTATGGCGATGTCACTCCGGCTGTTACCGACACCCTGCCCCACCTCTACCAGAACTCCATCTTCAACACGGGTGTGTTTGGCGAGTACAATACCATCGGCAACAACTATACGCCGCGCATCAGCCGTATCATCATGGATCGCCCGAAGACCTCGGAGTTCTTCTTCACCCAGCCTTACGACTTCACCATGAAGGAGCCCGATGCGTTTCAGTTTGTCAACACGCTGTCGCCGTTCACCAATCTAAGCTACGACAACTGTGGCGACAAGCAGAACGGTGAAGACCATATCGACGCTAAATTTGCTGTCAATGCCAACAAGCGGTTGGGCATCGGTTTCGACCTCGACTACCACTATGCCAGAGGTTACTATCAGAACCAAAGCACCTCCCACTTCGGTGCATCGCTCTTTGCCTCGTATATCGGCGACAAATATCAGATGCATGCCCTGTTCTCTACCTACCATCGCAAGGCGGCTGAGAACGGCGGTATCACCGACGACAACTATATCACCCACCCAGAGAGCTACGACGACCAGTTTAGTGAGAACGAGATACCGACGGTGCTCTCTAAAAACTGGAACCGCAACAATTCCAACCACCTGTTTCTCTCCCATCGCTACAATATCGGCTTCTACAAGCGCGTGGCGCTGACCGAAGCGGAAAAGAAAGCCAGGGCGTTTGCCAAGGCGTCAGCCCAAGACAGGAAGCAGCGCGACAACCTCCGCAACAATCAGGATGGTGACGATGCTAACGGCAACAAGCGCCGCAACAACAGGCGCACCACCAATCCTGTTGCCACGGGCAGACCCGACGGAGCCCGCATCGCAGGCGATCTGCCCAAGACTGGCGAGAAACCTGCCGATCCAGACTCCACCCGTATTCAGGTCACCTCCCAGCAGATGGCAGACAGTTTGCTGGCTGTGCAACACCAGAAGGATTCGCTCGACGCCAACACCAAGCGCATCTACGTACCCGTCACCAGTTTCATCCACACCCTCGACATCAATAGCTTCAGTCGCATCAATCAGGCGTATGCCTCTCCTGCCGGCTATTATGCCAACACCTATTATAAATATGATGACCGTGGCATCTATGGCAACGACTCCATCTACGACCAGACGAAATACCTCTCTGTCAAGAATACCTTTGCCGTAGCGCTGATGGAGGGCTTCAACAAGTATGCCAAGGCCGGCCTCAAGGCCTTCGTCAGCTACGACCATCGTAAATACCAGATGCCCGACCTGTTGCAGGAGGGTGACGAAGGCTACTATATGCGCAGTTGGTCTGAAGGTCTGGTGAGTGTGGGCGGACAGCTGTCGAAGACCCAGGGGCGCACCCTCCATTACAACCTCGACGGTGAGTTCTTCCTGACGGGCAGCAACGCTGGTTCTGTGAGTCTTAATTTCAATACCGACGTCAATTTCCCCTTGTTCGGCGATACTGTGCGACTGGCTGCCAAAGCCCATTTCGACCGCATCACGCCAACCTTCTTCCAGCGCCAGTACCACTCCAAACACCTGTGGTGGGACAACGGCGATATGAGTAAGGAGATCCGTTCCGGCATCGAAGGCATCTTCACCATCGACAAGACCCACACCCAGTTGCGTGTGGCTGTCGAAGAGATCAAAAATTACACCTACTTCGGCATGGAGTATGCCATCGACGAAAAACATAACTTCACAGGGCTGCAGGGCGGTGTCTATCAGGAGGGTGGCAACATCAACCTCCTGACAGCCCAACTGCGTCAGAACTTCAAGTTGGGACCCTTGCATTGGGAGAACATCGTGACTTATCAGCATTCGAGCAACAAGGACGTGCTTCCCGTGCCCACTGTCAATATCTTCACCAACCTCTTTTTCAAATTCCTGGTCGTGAAGCAGTTGACCGTAGAACTGGGTGCCGATGCCACCTTCTTCACCAAATACTACGCGCCCGACTATCTGCCTCAGATCGGCCAGTTTGCCGTACAGAAGAATGTCGAGTCGCGTGTGGAACTGGGCGGCTATCCTTTTGTTGACGTCTATGCCAACATGCACCTGAAGCGCACCCGTTTCTTCGTCATGATGAGCCATGTCAACAAGGGTATGGGCAACAAGATGATGTTCCTTGCACCCCACTATCCACAAAACGGAAAAGTACTGCGTATCGGTGTTTCCTGGAATTTCTACAACTAAACCTCAATCGGGGTTAACCGACAGGTAATCCTCGCATCACCCTACCTGCCAAAGATACCGTCACTCAGCGCCAACGGTTTGTTCATAACACTGTTCAAACCATTGGCGCAACTGTTTCGGATTGACCAGTATTTCGCGCAGCGCCTTGAGGTTGCGCTCGTTTTCCGACCCTTGTATCCAGAGTCGTATATATCCCGTTGCCGCATATTTGTTTTCCAGGTGCGATTTGAATCGCTTCCATTGTCCTTCGCGGTCAATGTCCGGGTAGTTGTCCAGCCCAAACTGTATCACCCGTCGGAACACCACCTCAGGGGCAAGGTCGCGGTCTGCTTCTGCCACAATCTTTCCGTAGATGCTCCGTGGGGCATGTGAGGCAGAGGCGCGGTGATCCTCCACCGCCTCCTTCATGATTTTCAGCTGATCGGGCGAGAACCATCGTTTCAGCCGGGCGTCCTGCATCAGTATCTTGCCACTCGTCAGATGATGCACGGCACGAGGTCCCGACAGTCCGAGGTCGTGGTATGCCGCCACGACATACACCATGTTGATATCCGCACCTGTAGTTTTCGCCAGCGCCAGCGACCGTCTCACCACTCTCGTGACGTGTTCCATGCCGTGGGCACGGTCGAAATCAGCATACCGAGGGAGGATCTGTGTCTCCACAAAATCAATCAAATCAAGACTGGGATTATTGTTGTTCATAGAAAATGGGCTTATTTTTTGCAAATGTACGCAATAATCTGTACTTTTGCAAGACTTTACAGACAAAAAAACATATAATGAACGAAGAGAATATCAAACAAAACTCCTGGAAGGCCTGGCTGTTGGCAGTCCGTCCCAAGACCCTCACCGGTGCCGCCGTACCCGTCATGATAGGTAGCGCCTTGGCGCATGTCGATGCCCAAGCCTATGGCGACGATGTCTTCAACTGGCTGTCGGCATCCCTGTGCCTGCTGTTTGCATTGGTCATGCAGATCGACGCCAATCTCATCAACGACTTCTTCGACTATGCCCATGGCAACGACGACAGCACCACCCGTCTCGGTCCTTTGCGTGCCTGCACCCAGGGCTGGGTGTCTCTCGATGCCATGAAGCGTGCCATCGCCCTGACCACATGCGTGGCGTGTGTGGCAGGTCTGCCCCTTATCATCTTCGGCGGTCTTGAAATGATTCTGGTCGGCATCTGCTGCGTAGCCTTTTGCTTTCTCTACACCACCCACCTGTCCTACCTGGGCTTGGGCGACATCCTCGTGTTGATCTTCTTCGGCATCGTCCCCGTCTGCATCACCTACTATATTCAGTTGCATACCGTCACGCCTTCTGTCGCTATAGCGTCCGTTGCCTGCGGACTGGTCATCGACAGTCTGCTCATCGTCAACAACTATCGCGACCGCGACAACGACCAGCGCGTCGGCAAGGTCACCCTTGTAGTGCGCATCGGTCCGCTTTGGACAGAGCGCCTCTACCTGCTGTTGGGCGTGGCGAGTTGCCTGTTGGGGATCGTGTTCTGGTATCAGGATCATCCCCTCGCCTTTTTCCTGCCCCTGATCTATCTGGTGCTCCATGTGTTCACCTGGTTGAAGCTGCGCCACATCAATCATGGTCGTCGCCTCAACGAGTGTCTGGGGGAGACCGCCCGCAACATGCTGCTCTACGGCATCATGGTGTCGGTGGGGTTGCTCCTTCTTTGAAGCAGAAGAAGTAGAGGCACGCCAGTATCGCCAGCAACACCAGTGTTACAATGGTTTTCAGCAGACAGCCTGCTATGCGCTTGACTATCACAAAGCCGATGATAATCATGACCAACAGTATGATATATATTTGCATGGTTTCTATTCAGCAATTACTTAAACAATGATCGGAATGAGGCGGGGATGGGTGTTTCAAACTCCATCCGTTCGCGTGTGACGGGATGCACCATGCACAACATATAGGCATGGAGGCAGAGTCTGTGGAGCGGATTGTCGCCGTTGCCGTATTTCACGTCGCCACACACGGGATGTCCCATGTCTGCCGTATGCACACGGATTTGGTTCTTGCGTCCTGTTTCCAGTTTAAACTCAGCGAGGGTATGTTCGGTGGTGCGCTGCAACACCTTGAAATGTGTCACGGCATATTTTCCGCCGTTATCCACAGGCGATGAGTAGGTGACATACGCCTTATTGTCTTTCAGCCAGTTTGCCACCGTACCGCTGTCGTCCTTCATCTCTCCGCTGACCACAGCCACATAGCGTCTGTCGAAGACGATATCGTGCCAGTTGTGTTCCAGCACCTGTTCTGTCTCGATATCCTTGGCATATACCATCAGTCCGCTGGTATCGCGGTCGAGGCGATGCACCACGTGTGCAGTACATTTCTGGTGACTCTTCCTGAAATAGTCGTCGATCACCGTTTTCACGTTCAGCGAACTGTGTCCTGCTGCCATCGAGAGTATGCCGATATTCTTTTCTATCACGATAATCCATCGGTCCTCATATACTATTTTCAGCCATCTGCTCTTAAACTGCGTTTGGTTGCGCTTGGTGCGACTGACTGCCACCTTCATGCCTGGTTTCAGCAGGAAGTCGAATTGGGTGACGGTTTTCCGGTCCACTCTCACTCCCCTGCCCTGCAGTGTCAGTTTGATTTTGTTGCGACTCTGTTCCACGGTCTCGAGCAGAAATTCCAGTAGTGGCTGTTCCCTCTTCACCGTATAATGGGCATAATCGCCCTGCTGATTATAAGGATTATATTTCATTGTCATATCATCTATTAACCAAAAATGCTTCACCTTTAACCATAGTCAAAAGCACACATTGTGCAAAGGTACGAATAAGCGAGAGAAATACAAAAGAAAAATACCTTTTTCTTTTGTACTTCCGAGCGGAAGTACCTTCGACCGACAGGTCAGAGGTACGAATAAGCGAGCGAAATACAAAAGAAAAACTCGTTTTCTTTTGTTTTTCCGAGCGACAATAAAAAAGGGAGCACCAACGTTTCTGATTTACCTTTGGCTTATTCTGTCGCGACTCAACATAGTGAAACCGAGCTTTCACTCTGTCTTCGCTGCTCCAGAATATCCGTGTGACATTAAAAAGGGAGAGGAAAATTTCTGCGTTCCGTGGATAAAAACATGTTTGTTACTTTTGTCCTTACAGGACGTTTGGTAAAATAACCATACACACCCAGGGTGTTACCCTGGGCTATGAAGATGTTGCCCCATTCGGGGCGTTAGTACCCCAACAAATGGTTATAACGCCAAGCAAGGGCGGACTGCTAATAACGACAAGCTGTGGCGGGCTGAAAGCCCAATGGCTTCCTTAGCCCAGGGCAACGCCCTGCGGACATGATGTAGCATATCAAACAACGTCCTGTAAGGACAAAAGTAAATACTGGTTGGTTGACAACAAAAATCTTTTTCGTGTGACATTAAAAAAGCAGCGGCGCATCACGCGTCACTGCTTTCAAGTTGAATTATGATTAATTCAAGTTTCGCAACTGAGGGAATTGATTGAAGTTAAAGAAGTTATCACTCCCTACGGTCGTTCAGGAAGTTAAGAGACAATAGCCTTTTGCCGTAAGACCTAGGACATTTGTCCCTTAACTTCTCTCTAACTTCCCTCTAACTTCCCTTAACTTCCCTCACACCAAACCTCACACCAAATCTCAAACTAACTGTGCTTGCCCAACCGTTGGTCTATCACGCAATCCACTCCGATAAGGCTGCCGGAGAATATCAGACACTGTGCCACAAACCACAATACCGACTCGCTGATCTCGCCCGTGGGCGGAGTGAAGAATCCCATGAAGGCAAACACGATGGCTGTGATGATGCAGAGCAATGATGCCGTCTGCTTATAACGGATACTCTTCATGATAAGAATCTGCGGTTAAGCAGTGCCCCTCTCGCCTCAGGGGAGCGAGGCACTGCGGTTAGGTTCAGCCCTCCACTCCGCTACCGCCGCTTGGGGTACCGCCAGTTGACGAGCTGCCGCCGCCACCGTTTGAACCCGGGTTGTTGTCGGTCACCTTTCCAGGGATGGGCAAGAGTCCCTCCTTGTTGGCCTCCTTGATACCCATGCACTCGTAGGCGTAGCGGTCTGCGCGAGTCGTTGAGGAGTTGTTAAACTTACCGCCGAGCTTCTTGCCGCTGAAGGGGAGGAAGCGGAGGTTCACACCGGCAATCTGTGCCACATCAAACTTGGATGGGTCATCGACCGCCTTCTTGCCGTCGTTGCGGATGGAGTTGTAGAACGTTCCGAGTTCGCCCAGCTTCACCTTGTAGCCCTGCGCCAGCAGTTCGTTGATGCAGTCAACCATTTTGGTCATCACTCCGATCACCACGTCGCGGGTATAGACTGATCCGTGGTCTGAGATGTGGGCTGCCAGCTCGTCAAGGTTCACGGTGCCCTGCGAAACGGGTTGTGCGTAATACTTGGCGTAGGCAGTGCTCTTGGTGTTCATGCACTTCTGCAAGCAGTAGCGAATAGTAGTTAGTGTACTCATAATAGAAACGAATTTAGTTAAACAGAAGAAAATTGTCGCCTGCAAAGGTACAGGTATGCTTGGACGAAATGTCAGTTAATGTCACTTATTGCCACTTATGCCGTGTTAAAAGAACTTAAAGTCGGACGCTGCGCCTCGCTTCTTTTGCCCCATTGCGGCAAAGGCAGTAACTTTGCGTAAAAATAAAATCATCTGATCATTATGCCTACACTACGTCCTTACACCTCCATGAGCCGCACCCGTCTGGCACAGCTCTACTGCCCCGACGTCACTCCTCGCCATGCCTGGCGCACGCTGAAAGCATGGATGGATCGCTGCCGTCCGCTCATCGCCCGCCTCCGCTCGCTCGGCTACGACGGCCGTCAGCGCATCCTCTCGCCTGCCATGGTAGCCGCCATTGCGGAGTATCTCGGAGAGCCTTAAACCGCCTAACGGCAATCGACGAAGGCGATTGGCAATATCCCCTTCGACGATTGGCGTTATCGCCACCGCCGAACGGCATACCTCGCGCGCGCCCCTGTTTACTGCCGATTCGGGCAGTTTCCCGAAAAAACGGTTACGATTTGAAACCCTTGTTGCATGGAAATAGAAACTTTAACAGAAGTGTTAATGCGAATTAACGTTTTTTTTGTTTGTTAACGCAACGCGTATTCAACTGGCAAGTGCAATCGGTACTATTGTATGTTGTCTATCTCATCGTTAAGAACTTGCTGGACAGCGACAGTAAGCAAATCACAGTAGGCATTCATTTCCGATTCTGTGTCATACTGC